>NZ_CANG01000047.1:0-238 GCF_000309315.1 Sedimentibacter sp. B4 | reverse complement strand
GGGCCACCAGGTCCGCGTAGCGCTGCCGCACCCGGGTCTCCTCGCCGAGCTCCTTGTGCAGGGTGGGCAGCGGACGCAGCGCCTTGCTGGCCAGCGTCCACTCCAGCGCCAGCACGCTCAGCTCGCCCCGCTTCGAGGAGATCACCCGCCCGGTCACGGACACGAAGTCGCCCAGGTCGATGTCGGTCTTCCACGCCTCGAGGCGGTCCTCGCCGAGCTCGGCCAGGGACAAGCATCA
>NZ_CANG01000048.1:0-207 GCF_000309315.1 Sedimentibacter sp. B4 | reverse complement strand
GGTGCGCGGTCGGTTGTTGGCTGTGCTGGAGGCCGGGGGTTCGCCGTTGACGGCGACCGAATTGGGGGCAGGGGTCGGCTTGCACGTGACGACTGTGCGGTTTCACCTCGAGCACCTCGAGCAGGCGGGCCTCGTCGCCCGGGACTCAGGTGGCGATCGCAGCCGTGGTCGTCCGAAGGTCCGCTATCGGTCGTCGCGCAGCGACCA
>NZ_CANG01000049.1:0-235 GCF_000309315.1 Sedimentibacter sp. B4 | reverse complement strand
TGGGGGCGCTCGTGCCGCAGATCGTCCCCGCCGACCGGTTGCTGTCGATCAACGGCCTCACCCAGACCATCCAGGCCGGCATGATGCTGGTCGGCCCACCAGTGGCGGCCGTGCTCTACGCCACGCTGCCGCTGGCCGGGATCCTCTCGATCGACGTCGTCACGGCGGCGATCGGGATCGGGCTGCTCGCCCTTGTGCCGGTGTCGAAGGTGGCGCGGACGCAGGCCGCGCAGGA
>NZ_CANG01000050.1:0-415 GCF_000309315.1 Sedimentibacter sp. B4 | reverse complement strand
GAGCTCGCCAAACGAATCCCCGCAGACGAGGCCGAGCGACTGGCTCATCTTGAGCGGGCGCGCAACGTGGTGGCTGCCAGTAACGAGACGGCCGCGTCGCTCGTTCACGCACGCAGCCCCCTAACAGCGATGCTTACCGCCTCCGAGTTCCTTCGGAGGCCGGATGCATACATTCGCGGTGCGTGGGATGACCGCACGATCCTGGCGCTGGCAATCATGCTGGCCTCCGGACCTCCTGCCGCGCCCTTCCAGATTGAGGAGAAGCCAGACGTTGAAGAACGTCGCATGGCCCTCATAGCTACCCTCAGCCTCATCCGCACCGATAGCGGCCAACACACTGACGTCGACATCGTCGATTCAATCTTCTCCGCCCGCCCAGAGATCGCAGACCTCCTCGGAGCGAGCAGATCCTGGG
>NZ_CANG01000051.1:0-280 GCF_000309315.1 Sedimentibacter sp. B4 | reverse complement strand
GGTGGACGAGGAGATCGCCTACATCGCCATGCACCGGGGCGCGCCTGGAGCGCAACCGCACCGACGACTCCCCGCCGACCGCGACGATCGTGTGCCCGGGCTACCACGACCTGGACAGCCTGCTGCGTTCCAGCCTGGATCGTTCGCTCGGACGGACCATCCAGGTCGTCAGGGTGGAGACCCGGGCCGACCCCGACTGGGCGTCCCTGGACACCGACCTGATCCTGACCACCATTCCCCCGCCCGTTTCCAGCGACCGGATCGTCCCGATCCCGCTGTT
>NZ_CANG01000052.1:0-224 GCF_000309315.1 Sedimentibacter sp. B4 | reverse complement strand
GTCCATCGCGTAGATGTCCAGTTCGGCGCGGTTGGCGTCGAGGTGGAAGACCTTGGTGACCGTCGCATCGAGCAGGCCCACGTCGTGGGAGATGACCATCAGCCCACCCGGGTAGGACTGCAGGAAGCCCCGCAGCCAGACGATCGAGTCGGCGTCGAGGTGGTTGGTCGGCTCGTCCAGGAGCAGGTTGTCCGCGCCGGAGAACAGGATCCGGGCGAGTTCGA
>NZ_CANG01000053.1:0-367 GCF_000309315.1 Sedimentibacter sp. B4 | reverse complement strand
TCCTCGGCCCGGTCGCGATCATCACCTTCACCGGTCTGGCGTCCACAATCACCACCGAAGGTAGACCCGACACAGCGCTCAGAGGAGCGGGGGCGCGCTCATCGCCGGTGGAGCGTTCTGGCTATTGAGCCTGATCACCCGCGGCGGGATCGGCTTCGGGGACGTCAAGCTCGCCGCCGTGACCGGTGTCAGCGTCGGAGCCATCAGCCTGGCCGCAGTGTGGTGGGCTCTACTCGTCGGCTCCCTCACTGCCCTAATCTGGGCGAAGGTGGTCCGTAGGTCAGGACCATTTCCTTACGGTCCTTGGCTCATGCTCGGCGGCTGCGTCGCCGTCCTGGCAGCCCCGTGACATGCACGTCGAATCGGA
>NZ_CANG01000054.1:0-256 GCF_000309315.1 Sedimentibacter sp. B4 | reverse complement strand
CTCGAACCGGCCGTCCGGCAGCCAGCGGGCCGCGTGCAGGTTGCCCACCCAGCCCAGCTGGAGCGGGGTGACCGTGTTCACGGTCCGCCGCACGAGGTGACGGCCGGTCGTGTACGCACGCTGGATGCGCGGATCGCTCGACCGGGAGAGTCGGGACGGTATGCGCCGCGCATACCTCAGCCATCGGGGACGGGTGGACGGGCAACACGTGCTCCTTCAGTAACGTTCGGTTCAGCTGATCGTGGTGGGATTCGCC
>NZ_CANG01000055.1:0-2086 GCF_000309315.1 Sedimentibacter sp. B4 | reverse complement strand
CAGGACTTGTAGAGGTTCCATGCGCCAAGAGAAACATTGCAGGAACAGTGAGCGCACTTACAACTGCAGATTTGGCCATGAGCGGTGTAGAAAGTAAAATCCCGTTTGATGAAGTAGTATGGGCAATGCACAAGGTAGGAAAGGCACTTCCTTCAGAGCTAAGAGAAACTGCAATGGGAGGAATTGCAATAACACCAACAGGCCAAAGGCTGAAAAAAGAAATATTCGGGGAATAATCCGGAGGGGAAACCCTCCTTTTTAATTTTTATCTCAATATGTGTTGACAAAAAAGTTTGTTTTGGATAAACTTATACTGTTATTTAATCTTAGCTTCTGCAATATTATGGAAGAGTATCGAAGTGGTCATAACGAGCCGCACTCGAAATGCGGTTGCCTTCCGGGGCACGTGGGTTCAAATCCCACCTCTTCCGCCAATTACCTAACAAATATGTCTGACTGATAGGGAAGGACAGATTGCTGGTAGGTCAAACGCAACGAATGAAATTTACTAAATAATCGCAGGATCAATTAAGCAAATTAATTGGTCATTATTTTTAAGGAGCTGATTAAATGAAAGACATTGACATGGCTAAAGAGTTTTTGGAAAATGAAAAACTTTCTTTGGCAATAGTCAAGAATGGGAAACTTGTCTTCTCAAGCACAGGAATAGGAATCAAACCATTATTTACCGCTGTTGAACAGCTTAAAGATGAACTTGAAGGTTCAAGCGTTGCAGACAAGGTTACAGGCAAGGCTGCTGCAATGCTTTGTAAATATGCTAAAATCAAAGAACTGCACACGCATCTCATTTCAGAAAATGCATTAGCAGTCTTGAAGGATTCACCAATGATTTTGGAGTATGATGAATCAGCTCCATATATAATAAACCGAGATAAAACAGGAATGTGTCCTGTTGAAACTCTGTCACTTAAGACAAATGACCTAGATGAACTAAAGTCAGGAATAAAGAATTTTTTAGAAAGCATAGGTTTATTATGAAAATAGCCGTTATAGATGGAATGGGCGGAGGAATCGGAAGCCAGGTAGTTGAAAGATTGAAGTCTTTGAACAGCAGTGATATTGAAATCATCGCCCTGGGCACTAACTCTCAAGCCACTTCCAACATGTTGAAATCCGGAGCCCATGAAGGAGCGACGGGAGAAAATGCAATAGCATGGAACTGTATGAAAGTTGACATTATTATAGGACCGCTGGCCATAATAGCCGCCAATTCTATGATGGGTGAAATAAGCCCTAAGATGTCTGAGGCAATAGCGAGCAGCCCGGCGAGAAAACTTCTCCTTCCTGTAAGCAAGTGCAACATAGATGTCGTTGGCCTGGAAGACATGCAGTTTAAAACTATTTTCAACGAACTTACATCTACAATGAAAAAAATATTGAATGAAAAAAACCATGAAGGTTAACACGTTAATTTTCATGGTTTTTTTTGTAAAACAAACCTATAAAAATAATAGAAATCAGGAGATACGTTTATGAATAATAAAATTACAACAAAAGAAATTGTTTTAGGCGGGCTTTTGCTAGCAACAGGATTAATACTTCCAATGATATTTCATTTATTTGGGCTTACAGGTCAAATAGCTTTGCCTATGCATATACCTGTTTTAATTGGGGGATTCTTGCTTTCACCTTCATTAGCCCTGAGCTTGGGAATCATTACACCCCTTGTAAGCAGCGTATTAACAGGTATGCCTGTTTTATTTCCCATGGCAGTTATTATGATGTTTGAGCTTGGCACATATGCCTTTGCTGCCTCTGTTTTTACAAGAAGGATGAAATTACCTGCAGTGCCTTCATTGATTTTAGCAATGATTGCAGGAAGAATAGCAGCAGGCTTGACAGTTGCTTTATTAGTACAGCTGTTTGGTGTAAAGATGAATCCGCTTATATATATAAAAGGTGCTGTTTTAACAGGTATACCCGGGATTATAATTCAATTGTTTTTTATTCCTCTGCTTATTTTTTCAATAAAAACATACAAAACAAAGACAACTGCAAAATCATCTTAAATAGTGAAAAATATCAATGAGAGCAACAATATGGGATATAAATTAAAAGGAAATGA
>NZ_CANG01000056.1:0-307 GCF_000309315.1 Sedimentibacter sp. B4 | reverse complement strand
AGCGCTGGGTGCGGTAATGGCCCTTCGGGTCAAGTACCTCAGCCACGAGGTGAGTCGGCGGCTCAGGCGTGCGCTCGGGAGTCGCTCCGGCGCAGAGACCGCATGACCAGCCTGCCCATGCCGAGGCACTCCCGGCGGATCGGGGGCACCACGAGCACCGCCGCCGCGTAGCCGAGCGAAGCCCCGACGAACCCGACCAGCAGCTGGAGCCAGTTGGACTGGCCCGCGACCAGCCAGAGCCCGCCGGCGGTACCAGCGGCGACGAACAGCGCCAGCACGATGATCCACCCCGCGCCGACGTAGAGCC
>NZ_CANG01000057.1:0-230 GCF_000309315.1 Sedimentibacter sp. B4 | reverse complement strand
CATGCGGTACGCGGCAGCGCCCGGCGAGGACGAGGCGTAGGTGGTGATCGGTTCGCCGGCCACCGTGGTCTCCGGGAACTTGATGGTGCGCCGGATCACGGTGTGGAAGACCGTTTCGCCGAACGCCTGCACGACGCGTTCCAGCACCTCGCGACTGTGCAGGGTGCGGGCGTCGAACATGGTGCCGAGGATGCCGAGCACCTCGAGTTCGGGGTTCAGGCGGTCCTGCA
>NZ_CANG01000058.1:0-236 GCF_000309315.1 Sedimentibacter sp. B4 | reverse complement strand
CCCTGCTCGGATCCGGCCGGTCGTCCCACCCTGCGGGGACCGAGGTCGAGCCTGCGCACTGGTGGACGGCCCTGCAGGCGGCCATCGCCGAAGCCGGCGGGCTTGACGGTGCGGGAGCCGTCAGCATCGGCGGCCAGCAGCACGGCATGGTCGTCCTGGACGCGGACGGCCGGGTGATTCGTCCCGCCCTGTTGTGGAACGACACCCGGTCGGCCGCCCGGCGGCCGACCTCGTGG
>NZ_CANG01000059.1:0-202 GCF_000309315.1 Sedimentibacter sp. B4 | reverse complement strand
CATAGGCAACGCATCCTAGTCCTCGGGCCCAAGAACGCCGAGGGTGGCGACACCCAACGCACCCGTCAGGGGGCTGCGGTGGTGGGTCGTATTCGTCGAACTCGGCAAGTTCCTGCGACACACGTCGGACCGACGACCTACTCGGCGCTGCCAACCCAGCTGGCGAAACAGATGCCGGTGTGCACCATGCCCAAGTCGTACA
>NZ_CANG01000060.1:0-248 GCF_000309315.1 Sedimentibacter sp. B4 | reverse complement strand
GTCCGCTCGCTCGGCACGAACGCGCTCGTCCTGCGGATCCAGCCCGACGAGGGCATCACGCTCCGCTTCGGCGCCAAGGTGCCGGCCACCCCCGATGGAGTTGCGCGATGTGAACATGGACTTCGGCTACGGCACCTCCTTCGCGGAGACCAGCCCCGAGGCGTACGAGCGGCTACTGCTCGATGTTCTGCTGGGCTCCGAACCGCTGTTCCCGCAGCCGGCCGAAGTCGAGCTGGCCTGGCAGATCC
>NZ_CANG01000061.1:0-236 GCF_000309315.1 Sedimentibacter sp. B4 | reverse complement strand
GCCGGGGAGGTTGGCTGGGGTCGTCGGTTCCGTTCGCCTTGACGGTGAGTTCGGCGAGTTCCGACCACGGTGTCTTCAGGATCTCGAAGTCCGTTCCGGTGACCCGGGTCGTGGTCGGGTCGTGGCTGCACACGAGGACGCCGTCGGAACTCACGCAGACAGAGATCTCGATCGCCGTGACGTAGGGGAGTGCTGCGCACTGGTCGTAGGCGTACGCGGTCATCTCGGGCCAGTTA
>NZ_CANG01000062.1:0-34726 GCF_000309315.1 Sedimentibacter sp. B4 | reverse complement strand
TCCAATTTAGCAATATCGCTGGCAATTTCTATAATCCAGTCTTCCTGTCCTCCTACTGCTTTTCTTCTGCCGCATTCTATTAATATTTCTCTTACGTCAACATTAAACCTGATTGCTGCTCTTCTTGCATGAAGTAAGAAGCTTGAATAGCATCCTGCATAGCCAAGTATCATTGTGTCAAGATTTGTGTTTGCCTTTACCCCCTTGGCTTCTAGCACCGGAAGCAATGCATTTGTGCTGGCATCCATTGTTTTAAACAAGTCAGCATCGTGTTCAATGTTCATTTTGTTCATAACAGCCACAAGTACGTCTGTTGCAGTATTGCCTGCTCCTGCACCCAGTCCCGAAAGTGAACCGTCTATGTACGTTGCTCCCGCTTCAATTGCAGCCAGAGAGTTTCCTATGGCAAGACCTAAATTGTTGTGTGAATGATGTCCTATAGGAATGCTCAGATTTTTTACCAACGCGGATATTTTTTCTTTTACATTTACAGGAAGCATGGCCCCTGCCGAGTCTGTGCAGTAAACAACATCAGCTCCATATGATTCCATTTTTTTCGCTTCTTCAACTATTTTTTCTACACTTGCCATATGTCCCATCATCAGGAATCCAACTGTAAACATCCCCATTTTCTTCGCAGCCTTTATATGCTGTTCTGATACATCTGCTTCTGTTACATGTGTTGCGACTCTTACTGCTTTAGCTCCACATTCCTGAGCTCTTTTTAAATCTTCAACTGTTCCTATTCCCGGTATCAAAAGTACAGTCAGCTTTGAATTTTTAATTGCTGATGCTGCTGCTTTTACAATTTCAAAATCATCATAGTCTGCAAATCCATAGTTAATTGTTGAACCTGTAAGTCCATCTCCGTGTCCGACTTCAATCAAATCTATCCCTGCAGCATCAAGGGCTGTCACTATTTTTCTTACATCGTCTGTATTCCACTTGTGTGAAACAGTATGACTTCCGTCTCTCAATGTTGTATCTGTTAAAAATATTTTTGACATTATTTCGCCCCTCCTGCCAATTGCTGTGCTTTTTTTTCTGCAATATTTACTGCTGCTGATGTTATTATGTCAAGATTTCCTGAATATACAGGAAGATAGTCTCCCAGTCCTTCAACCTGAATCATTGTTGTAACTATATCGTCTTGTATTATGGGCTCAAGCAGTATTTTGTATCCCGGAACAAATGTGTTAAGTTCCTTGATGCAGTCTTCAACGGCACTTCTTATAACTTCAATATCAGTGTTTTTAACTTTTGTGTATATTGTGTTTCTCATGAATATCGGTGGTTCGGCTGGGTTAAGAACAATTATTACCTTTGCATTGTCTGCTCCGCCTACTTGTTCAAGTGCCTGCCTTGTAGTAACTGTAAATTCATCTATATTTGCTCTTGTTCCCGGTCCGGCGCTCTTAGAACTGATTGATGATACAACTTCCGCATAAACAACATCTGCTGCCTTGTTTATTGCTGCAACTACAGGAACTGTTGCCTGACCTGCACATGTTACCATATTTACATTGTCCATGTTCAGCATTTCCTCCGTAAGATTTACCGTAGGAACACAGTATGGACCTACTGCTGCCGGTGTAAGGTCTATTGTAAAATATCCTGCTTGTTTTAATTTTGGTGCTGCATTCACATGAGCCGAAGCGCTTGTGGCATCAAATACTATGTCCAGGTCCGGATGATTTGCTATCATGTAATCAACCCCGCCTGCTGAGGCATCTGCACCCATGTTTCTTGCTATATCCAGACCTTCTGATTCCTTAATGTTTACAACACACCTGGTTTCCAGGTAAGGGCTTCTTTTTATTTTCATCATTAAATCGATGCCAATGTTTCCGGGCCCGATTATACCCACTTTTAATTTCTCCATAATTGCCTCCTATAATAGTTAATTCCAATAACTCACATATGTAATTCATAGTTGTTCGTCATTACCAAACTCAGTTATTATAATTTTATAAAATATTAGGGTATTAATCTCTATACCCTATCTTTCTGGAAATATCCAGAGCTGCTTCTCTTATAATTTCAATTGATTCACGTACTTTTTCTTCTGTCATCCTTACGGTGGGTCCTGAAACACTAATTGCATACTTCGCTTTTCCGGTACTATCAAATATGGGAGCTGCAACACATGTAAGTCCTACACTGAATTCCTCCCTGTCAAAAGCATAACCATTTTCTCTTATTTTCTTCAATGAATTTTTAAACTTCTGCCTGTCAGTAATTGTGTTAGGAGTAAGCTGTTCCAATTTATCCGGAATGAGCCCGTTTATAATGTCATCATCAAGAAATGCCAGAATGGCTTTTCCAACTCCAGTGCAATATGCAGGGTTTCTGCTTCCAATGCTTGTGAAAATCCTCATAGACTGATTAGATTCTCTTTTGTTCACATAAACAACTTCAAAATTATCAAGTGAAGCAATGTGAACAGTCTCACGAAGCTTTTGACTTACCTGCTCTATAATTGGAGATGTAATATTTATAATGTCCAGTGATCTTGCTGCAATTTCTCCTAATTCAATCAAGTACAATCCCAGACGATACTTTTGAGTCTTCCCGTCCTGATCCACATATCCGTGATATTTCAAGGTACTGATTATGCCGTGAAGAGTGCTCTTGTTTATATCCAGCTCATCTGAAATTTCAGTTAATTTCATTTCCCGTCCCTTGTCTGCCAACAGCTTAAGTATCAATAACGCCTTATCAACAGACTGAACTTTTCCAAGTGTGTCCATATTTTTCCCTCTGTTATCGTTTGCTAAATGTTAACACAAAAAAAGTATTATGTCAAATTGTTTCTGCATTACCAAACTGAATATTTAATTGCCGAATGAAATACATTAAATTGATAATATTAAATAGCTATTTTTTCCTGCCTAATTTTTCATTGAGAACTTTATAAAGACACTTCCTGAAGTTTTCATCCTGTTCCTTTGTTCTCTTGGAAGGTCCCTTTGTTTTTCCTCCCTGCTTTCTTATTCTTTCACTTATATATCTGGACTGAAGGAGGCTGTCTATATTGTTTTTGTTTATGAAAAATCCTGCAGTATGAATCACGGCTGATGCTTTGGCCAAAACAAGACTTGCCAGCCCGTAGTCCTGAGTTACAAGTATGTCTCCTTCTTTAAATATCTGGACTATTTTATAATCAACAGAATCTCTTCCCTGTTCAACAATTATAATTTGAAAATCGCTTACTATATAATGGTCTATGTCAACAACTATTATCAATTCAATCCCATATTCCTTAGCAGCATGCTCACATATTTCCTTTACGCGCTGAGGACATGCATCTCCGTCAATTATTATTCTCATAATAAACTCCTTTTTATTTATAATTATGACAGTGTTCTGCTTTTGCTATATAATGTCTATTTAAAATTTAAATTTTTTATGAAGTAATACCCCTATCTGTAAAAATCCTGAGGTTTCCCTCAGGATATCTAGTCTATTTCTTTTCTTCAAAAACACCGTATACAACAGCTTTTTTATTTTCAACCATCACTTTACCCTTGGCAATTACAGTGTCGATGTCCAGATTTTCATCCAGTATCAACAGGTCTGCATCCATTTCTGCTTCAATTCTTCCTTTTGTTTTAAGCTTAAGTATCTTTGCAGGATTTGAAGTGACTGCCCTCAATGCAATTTCAAGAGGTATGTTTTCGCGGTATACGCATTCTTTTATTGCTTTAATCAAACATGTTGACTTGCCTATACCTATTCCCACATACTCTTTTTTCTTGTTAAATATAGGCATGCTTCCTTGTCCGTCAGATGAAAGGGTGAAATTGTCCTGATTCACACCTTCTTCTATAAGACGCTTGAGGCCTTTGCTGAACCTTACCTCACCGTCTGTTTCTTCCCAGAAATCAGGATCGTCGCTTCCAGTAAAGTCCACATATCCTCCTTCTTTTGCATAAAGAACACATTCTTCAAAAAGCTCAGGGCTCCTGTTGATATGTGTAGGCAAAAACTGTGTTATTGGTATTTCAGTTTCTTTCACAGCCCTTTTTATGTAGTCAATTTTTCTTTGACCGTCTCCTAAATGGATGTCAACTATTCCTGATTTTCCCGATAGCATACCACCAACCCTGGCATCCGACACACATCTTAAAAATTCTTCAAATGAAGCCTGGGATGAACGATGATCTGATATGGCTATTTCTCCTAAACCGATGATTTTATCAACAACCATAATATCTTTCATGACTTCGCCTGTTATGGTCTTCACAGGAATTCTGTAGGAGCCTGTGTATATGTATGTTGTTATTCCTTCTTCATCCAATCCTCTTGCCTTTGCAAGAAGAGAAATCATATCTCTTGCCACTCCGTCAGTTCCAAGGCAACCCACTACAGTTGTAACTCCTGCAGTTGTAAGGCTTGAAAGTGTAGCCTCAGGTGTTCTGGTGGAAAATCCGCCTTCTCCTCCACCGCCAAGAATATGAACATGAGAATCTACAAATCCAGGAACCAATTTTTTGCCTTTAGCGTCAATTTCCATAACATTAACAAATCCGTTCATTTCAACACTGATATGTCCAGCGATGGATGCTATTATACCATCTGTTAAAAGAACATCCATAACGCCTATATGCTCAGGTTTGTAAACATCTGCATTTCTAATTATTGTAATCATAGTACTTCCTCTCCTAGCTTGTAAATTTTTGCAGTCCGATTGATACTGCCATTACTACTATTATAGAAAAACAATTTTATAAATCATTTATTTTAACCAGTTCATAAACATCTGCTCTTCTGTGCTTAAGAAGAGGAAGCTCATTTCTTATTTTTTTCACATAATCCGTATCTATTTCCTGTATTACATATCCTTCCTTTTCATCCATGCGGCACAGTACGTTTCCCCATGGAGAAGCTGCAATCGAATTACCGTAGGAATGGTAAGATGCTTCCATGTCTCTGGCCGGAGACACTCCGATGGTGTAAACTTGATTGTCCAGGGCTCTTGCCCTGAAATGAAGCTCCCAGTGGGCAGGACCTGTGGTCATGTTGAATGCTCCTGGTATTATTATTGCTTCTGCTCCGTCCATTGCCATGAGCCTGCTCAATTCAGGAAACCTTATGTCATAGCATACGGCAAGGCCTATTTTGCAAAATTCTGTTTCAAATACAGTCACTTCCTGGCCCGGGGAAAGTGTGTCTGATTCCTTGAAACGCTGTCCGCCTTCAATGTCTATGTCAAAAAGATGCATCTTTCTGTGTTTAGCTATTTTTTCGCCGTTTCTGTCAAACACATAGGATGCGTTATAAATTTTGTCGCCTACGAGCTCAGGCATTGTTCCTGCAACAACATAAATTCCATTTTCCCTTGCAGATTTGCTCATCGCCATGAAAGCAGGTCCGCCTTCTTCTTCGCCGTACTCCCTGAAGCACGAGTTGTCATAAGGGCAGATGAACATTTCCGGAAATACTGCGATGTCTGCTCCTTCCTTTGAAACCTTCTCAATGAGTTTAACTGCATTTTCTATGTTTTTTCCCTTGTTGCTGTAGACATGAGTCTGTAATAGAGCTGCCTTAAATTTTCCCATATTAAACCTCCCTGATGATTTAATCAATTATAAAATAATTATTGCCATCTGGCAACAAAGGATTTCCAAAATAAAATAAGGGATGGATATATCCATCCCCAATGAGAGTACTATTTATGAATTGAAAGGTCCTTCCCCGGATTTGTTATTCTAATTCTGCTATCAACTCACCTGCAACAACTCTTTGGCCTTCTTTTACGTGAATTTTGTTCACTGTTCCTGCAAGTGGAGCAATTACGTTTGTTTCCATCTTCATTGCTTCGAGCACTGCAATTGGCTGGCCTGCTTCAACTTTATCTCCTTCTTTTACAAGGATTTTGTAAACATTGCCCGGTATGTTTGCTCCTATTTCATACTGATTGCCGGTGTCAGCCATAACCTTTTCTATTGAAGCATTTTTTGCAGTTATTGCATTCTTGTCTTTTATTGTAACAACTCTTCTGTTTCCGTTAACCTCAAATGCAAGGTCTTTTGTTCCGTCATCATTTGATTTGATTTCAACAAGCTTTATGCTCAGCTTCTTGCCTTCCGCAATTTTAACTCCGCATGTTTCCCCTTCTTCAAGTCCGTGGAAGAATATGTCGCTTCCCATCATTCTTAAGTTTCCTTCTTCAGCAAGGTTTTTCTGATATTCTTCAAAAACCTTTGGATACAGTGCATAGCTCAAAGCTTCCTCATCTGTTCCTTCAATGTTGAATTTTTCCCTTAGCATTTTTTTGATTGCATCGAAATCTTCATCTGGAAGAAGTTCTCCAGGTCTGCATTTGATAGGTTCTTTGCCTTTGAGAACAAGTTTACTAAGGTCTTCAGGGAAACCTCCTTCAGGCTGTCCCATCATTCCTTCAAAGTAAGATACTATTGAATCCGGGAAGTCCATGTCCTTAGCCTTGTCGTATATGTTTTCTTCGTTCAAATCGTTTTGAACCATGAATATTGCCATGTCACCAACAGCTTTTGATGAAGGAGTTACCTTTACAATGTCTCCAAGCATTTCATTTACTGTTTTGAACATTTCCTTCACTTCTTCAAATCTGTGTCCAAGGCCAAAGCTTTCAACCTGAGGCTTGAGGTTTGAATACTGGCCTCCAGGTATTTCATACTTATAAATTTCAGCTGTTCCCGTCTTAAGCCCTGATTCAAACTTGTTATAAACAGGTCTTACAGCTTCCCAGTAGTCTGAAATTTTCTGCATGTCATCAAGGTTGAGCATTGTGTCTCTTTCTGTGTTGTTAAGAGCTGCAATTACTGAGTTTAACGGCGGCTGGCTTGTAAGCCCTGCCATTGAGTTAAATGCTGTGTCAACAATGTCCACCCCAGCGTTTGCTGCCGAGTAAACAGTCACGACACCGTTTCCGCTTGTGTCATGAGTATGAAGGTGCACTGGTATTGAAAGTTCACTTTTGAGGGCACGTATGAGCTTGTCGGCAGCCATAGGTTTTAATAGCGCTGACATATCTTTTATTGCAAGTATGTGAGCTCCTCTTTTTTCAAGTTTTCTGGCAAGGTCAACATAATATTTAAGCGTATATTTGTCTCTGGTTTCATCCAAAATATCGCCTGTGTAACAAATGCTTGCTTCTACAATCTTGTTTTGATTCAATACTTCATCTATGGCAACTTCCATTCCTTCAATCCAGTTCAAGGAGTCAAATATTCTGTATACATCTATGCCTGCTTTAGAAGAAGATTTAACAAATTCTCTTATTACATTGTCAGGGTAATTCTTGTATCCTACTGCATTTGCTCCTCTAAGAAGCATCTGGAACAATATGTTAGGCATTTTTTCTCTGAGTGTCTTAAGTCTTTCCCATGGATCTTCCTTGAGAAATCTGTATGCAACATCAAATGTGGCTCCACCCCACATTTCAATGGAAAACAAGTCGTTTGCCATATGTGTCATGGCAGGAGCTATTTTTTCCATATCCACAGTCCTTACACGGGTAGCCATAAGCGACTGATGAGCATCACGCATGGTTGTGTCTGTAAGAAGGAGTTTTTTCTGTTTTAAAACCCAGTCAGAAACTTCCTTAGGTCCCTTTTCATCAAGGAGCTGCTTTAAGCCAGGCTTAAATTCGGCACCTTTGAACTTAGGAGCACGAGGAACATCAAACTGAGGTTTTATTCCCTTAGTTTCGTTGACTACAATGTTTCCTATGTAGTTTAAAACCTTAAGCTCCTTGTCTTCTCCACCCCTTACATTTAAAAGTGATGGATTTTCAGCTATGAAACCTGTGTCACAGCTTCCATTTTTAAATGTTTCATGGTTTAAAACGTTCAGCAGGAAACCTATATTTGTTTTTACTCCGCCAATTTTTAATTCTTTCAGCGCTCTTGCATTTTTGCTGATGGCATCGCTGAATGTTCTTGAATGAGAAATGACCTTTACAAGAAGGCTGTCGTAGTATGGGCTTATCTCAGCGCCTGTGAATCCGTTTCCTCCGTCAAGCCTTATTCCAAATCCTGAACCTGTTCTGTACATGTCGATTTTTCCAGTGTCAGGAGCAAAGTTGTTTGCAGGGTCTTCAGTTGTTACTCTGCACTGAATTGCAAAACCTCTTTTTTCAATTGATTCCTGTCCTTTTATGTTAACTTCATCGGAATCAAGACTGTAGCCCTGTGCTATGAGTATCTGAGATTGTACAAGGTCTATTCCTGTTATCATTTCTGTAACTGTATGTTCAACCTGAATTCTTGGATTCATTTCTATGAAGTAGTGTCTTCCTGTATTGTCAACCAGAAACTCCAGCGTTCCTGCACTCCTGTAATTTACTGCCTTTGCAAGCTTTATGGCATCGCTGCATATGGCTTGTCTTTGTTCTTCAGTTATACTTATGGCAGGAGTAAATTCTACAACCTTCTGGTGTCTTCTCTGAATAGAGCAGTCTCTTTCATATAGGTGCACTATGTTTCCATAGTTGTCTCCAAGCACCTGTACTTCAATGTGTTTTGGTTTATCCAGATATTTTTCAATAAATATGTCATCTATGCCGAATGCTTTTTTAGCTTCACTTTGGGCACTTTTAAATTCTCTCAACAAGTCTTCTTCACGCCATGCAATACGCATGCCTCTTCCGCCGCCGCCTGCTGAAGCCTTTAAAATTACAGGATATCCGCAGTAATCAGCAAATTTCTTTGCATCAGCTTCTGACTTAACTGCTTCTTCGATACCTGGTATCGTTGGAACTCCTACTGAATTTGCAACAATCTTTGATTTTATCTTGTCCCCAAGTTTGCTCATCATAATGTGGTCAGGTCCTATGAACACAATTCCTTCTTCTTCACATTTTCGTGCAAATTCAACATTCTCAGATAAAAATCCATACCCGGGATGAATGGCATCAACACCCTTTGATTTTGCAAGGCTTATTATTTCATCAATACCAAGGTAAGCATCTACCGGTTTTTTGTTTTTTCCGATTCTGTAAGACTCATCTGCCTTTGTTCTGAAAAGAGAATTTTTGTCCTCTTCTGAATAAATGGCAACACTTCTTATGCCCAGTTCCTCGCAGGCTCTGAAAACTCTGATGGCAATCTCACCGCGGTTAGCCACCAGCACTCTTTTAAATTTTTTCATCTGATCCTCCAATCTCATACCACATTCAGTCATATTCAATGTGTAATTTCATAAAACAAAGTCTAACATTATTTAATTAATTTTTCAATATCATTATTTAATAAAATTAAATTTTAATCGTTTTAACTTTATTTTATTCTTTTAGATTAATTTAAAACATTCAGCAATCGTTTACCGCCTTTTATTATTATGCAAAAAATATAAATAAAACCCAGTCCGCCTTATTTTCGACGTCTGGGTTTCAATTTTTGACCTGATTTTCTATTTCCCGGGCAATTAATATAAAAATCGACACTAACTGAGTGCTAAGCTTCCTATTAAATGTTCTGTGTCATTATAGAAAATTTCTTTGATATTGTTGTCTTCATCAACCTCAATGCAGGATAGGCTGCAGTTTTTAACCACTGTTCCCATCCAGTCATTGTTTATCTGGAAATTTCTAATATATGATTCAATACATTTGATTGTTCCTCCATGGGCAACTATCAAAGTATTTTTATTTCTGTAATTTTCAATTACATCCTTAAATGACTTTTCTACTCTTTTATAAAATTCAAAGAGATTTTCTCCGTTGGGATATCTGTTATTAAATGGGTCGTTTTCAATTTCGCTGAGAGTTTCGCCTCTTTTTGATTTAATTTCATCATAGCGCATTCCTTCAAAATCGCCCAAATTAATTTCCCTGAAGCCGTCATCCTTTATGATATCAATTGATTTGCTTCCTCTCACTATTTCTGCAGTATGGTATGCTCTTTTAAGAGGACTTGAAATTATGCAGTCCAGCTCTATTCCTTCGATTCGGCTTGACAAAAGCTCCGCTGCCAAAATTCCCTTTTCCGTAAGTTCGGAATTCTTGTTTCCTTGAAATCTGAATTGCCTGTTCCATTCAGTTTCGCCGTGTCTTGTAAAATAAATCCTGGTCATCTAAACACCCTTTCTAAACGTATATATGTTTCCCATAATTATGCTAACAATAAAGTTCATGTATAAGCTTAACAAGTATCTCATATCCATTAATACTTAATACAGTATAGTTATCTAATAATTCTTAACTCTTAACTCTTAATTCTTAATTTCTAACCTCTTAACTCTTAACTCTTAATTTCTATAGTAATCCTACAAAAATTGGAACCAGTATTGGCACCATGAGAGATATGATTATTCCGCTAATAAAAGATATTATTACAACTTCCTGGCTTGTGTTCCTAGTTATTATGGGAAGTCCTGTGTCCATGCTTATGGCGCCGCCCACAGCTATTGTTTCAAGATAGCCAATGTGTTTTGCTATAAATGGAATGCTTATAAATGCAATTATTTCTCTGAACACATTTGATAAAAATGCTATTGTTCCCAGTTCAGCTGATACGGGAGTAATTATTATAGCCGACAATGTATACCATGTAAAACCTGAAGCCACTGCCAGCGAACCGAATAAATTCATTTTGAACAATATGCTGCACAAAACTCCTCCAAATAAACTTCCCAGCACTGTTGCAGCAGGCACAATCAACAATTTAAATCCAACATTTTTCAAATTCTTAAAAATATCTTTGTTGCTTCCAATGTCCACTCCCACTGAAAAAAGAAGCATGCAGAGGCCGACGTCAAGTAAAATTCCGGTAGAATTGTATAAACTGTCAGGAATGATAAACAACCCCGATAAAACTCCTACAGCAAGCACAAGCAATATTTTCTTAGTCATTTCTGCCTCCTGTTATGTTCACATCATTTATGAATTTCTTACGTGCTATATAAACAAACAAAATGCTGAAACTGCATGTGGCTACAGCAAAAATAAAAGCCTTGAAACCTATTTCCCCTATGGAAGAAATAACCTGCTCGTCCATTCCAACTCTAATACCCATAACAAAAATTAGTCCAAACAGGAAAAAGGTCTGAACCAAAGATATCTTGTTCATGAGTCTTTTATGGATGAGACCTCTGCTGCTTAGAAACCAGCCAAATGCCATTAGCCCGAAATATAAAAATATCCTATATGCCATAAACATCCCCTCCAAAATCAATTTTATCACAAATCTGCCATTAAGTCATCTAAATTCAAAAAACAAAAACACCCCTTAAGGGAGCATCCAAGACAATTGACAAACCACATTTTACACATTGTAGGGGCGGACCTTGTGTCCGCCCGATGGAGAGCAGTCCCCTCCTTACATAATCTAAATTATTATAAACCTTACCACTTAAGGTTTTTATTATTTAATGTTATTTGTCAGCCCCTCGCGGTTTTGATTTTCATAATTTTCATATTCTTTATTTTCCATAATCTTTATGATTCTTTCAACCATTTCATAAACATCTTCATATGAATTGTATAGAGGTGCTGGTGCTAATCTTATAACATTAGGATATCTGAAATCAGGTATTATTTTGTTAGATTTAAATGCTTCGTTGATTCTCAGGGCATCATCGTGTGTCAATGCAATGTGACCTCCTCTAACTGCATCTTCTCTTGGATTTCCTACTCCAAAACCATATTTCGCTAATTTTTCATCAATAAGGTACATCAAGTACGCCGTAATATTCAATGACTTTGCTCTTATGTTTTCAAGTCCTGCCTCATTAATCATTTTCAATGAACCTTCAAGGGGTGCCATGGATAAAATAGGCTGAGTACCAATCTGCCAGCCTCCTGCATATTTTGCATGCTCAAAGCTCTGGTACAAATTAAACTGAGTATCCTTTCTGTTTCCCTGCCATCCTGCAAGTCCCGGATTCATGTTGAAATGTTTCTTATTTATATAAAGCCCTGCAATGGCACCGGGGCCTCCGCTTAAATATTTATAGTCGCACCACAACGCAAAATCAGGATCAATTTTCTTGAAATCATGAGGCACAACTCCAATTGAATGGCAAAGGTCAAATCCAACATAAATTCCTCTTTTATGAGCTTCCTTTGTAATTCTTTCCATATCCACAAGCTGAGCTGATCTGTAAAGAACTGAAGGAAGCAATACTATGCATACATCATCAGTCATGGCTTCAATTATGTCGTCTTCATATATGAATTCACCGTCACGACTTTTAACTTCTTTTAAACATTCGTCCGGGTTATATCCTGCTGCTTTTATGTCGCTTATTACAGCATATTTATCTGATGGGAAGCTGATGTCATCCATGACTATTTTATTTCTTTCAGGTGTTGGGTGATAGAAAGTGAGAATACCCTGGTGAACATTGACTGTAGTGCTGTTTCCGCATGTAACTTCTTCCGGATCTGCGTTTAAAAGAGGTGCCATCATTGCGCCCAGTGTATCCTGATACAGGAAATATCCTCCCTTTGTCCAAATGCCTATTCCTAATTCCTTCCAGGCCTTCAGAGCCTTAAACAATGTTTCTTCTGCGTCCTTGCTGCACAATCCGCATGAATTTCCATCCATATAGATTTCACCTTCATTGATGTAGAATCTTTCTTTAAATTTAGCTAGCTTGTCTTCCTGGTCCAGATTTTTTGCAAACTCCCTTGTCAATTCAAAATTATACATTTTCTTCCTCCTAATATTTTTTACTTTATTTTAATGAGCACTTTTTTCGTTTATTTTATCTAAAAAATCCTTATAACTTTTTTTCTTAATATATTTAGTATATATCATTCCTGCAAAGATAATAAGTCCAACATAACCGGAAATCGGATAAATAATTCCAACCATTGTGGAGAATGACAACTGCCCTCCGAAGAAACCGACTATAGCTGTTACAACTGCTGCAATTTTAAATTTGTTGCTCTTATCATCTTCTGATACCTTGTTGCAGGCTGTAAACATCATTGGAACTGCAGTTGTATAAATACCTAAAATAAGCATAACTGCAAATATTTGTCCGAATAACGGACTTACCTTAGAGGCAACGAACAGTGAAGGAATCTCTAAGCTATATACATTTCCAATGTTAGCAAGCAATCCGAAATTTAAAATCATAACTGCAATTATAAATGCTATTCCTCCAAAAAGACCGCCCAACAATGAATTTTTTTTGTTAGTTGCTGTAGTGGCACCTATACCTGAAAGATAAGGAACAACTCCGGTTACTGTATATGATGCATATAATAACCCGGAAATGAACCAGTTGTTAAAATTATTTTTAACTTCAATGGTATTAAGAATTTGATCTGCTTCTTTAATGCCTTGAGGATTATCCAAAATAGCAAGAATACCTATTATTATTGTTCCTATTAAGATAAAAGGAGAAATATACCCAATAATATTAACTAAATTTTTCAACCCTAACAGAACTGTTACCAGTGAAGCAACTATCATTATAATTCTTCCGATATCACCATTAAGTCCATAATACTCTTCAAATGTTGAACCTGCCGCTGAAATCATTAATGCAAATACTAGGAACAACATAATTGGTGTAAACCACTCGCAAAATTTTCCCAAATATTTTCCAAGGTAAAATTCAAACATTTTATTTGTTTGCTTCAACTTTAAATTTCTACCATCCTCAATAATAGTTACACAAAACCATGCATATAGTATACCTGCAATTATTCCTACTCCAATACTTCCCCATACACCATGACCTGAGAAATATTGTAAGCATTCCTGACCTGAAGCAAAGCTTGAACCTATTACAAACCCCATGAAGGCCCCGCCAATTGCTATAACTTGAGCTATATTTACTTTATTATCGTCCATAGTAATTTTATTGCTTTCCAAAATAGTATCCTCCTTTTATTATTCTGTTACTTTTTTAATCGATTTTTCATTTAATAATTTCGGATAAAAGCATACGTTATCCTAGGCTAGCTGAATTTTCTGCTGTTTGACCTCCTCATAATCTTATGCTAACACCAAAATAGATTGAATTCTATAGAACTTATATGAATTAAATTGAATTCAATTTTTTCAATTTTCCACAAATATTATCTCTTGCAATCATTTTTATGTTATAATATATTTAGAAAGCAAACGATTGCGATTTTAATGAGTTTTAATCAATTGAAAGGAATGTGTTTAATGAATAATCAATTTGGAACTGTTTTAAAAAAGCTAATAGCAGAAAAAGGAACAAAGGAAAAAATTGTTTCAGAAAATTTAGGATATGATCCAACATACTTAAGCAAGTGGATATCAGGAAAAAATCTGCCTTCACAAAAAAGTATTGATTTTATTTGTGACAAGCTGGCTAAAATGCTTTCCGTCGGTGAAAACGAAGAAAAAATAAAGCAAAATCTTATAAATGCTTACCACTCAGATATGGGATTGTCTAAACTGGAAAATAGCATGAATAAAAATATTTCCCTTATAACATCTATAGAAGATGTTACAAATCTCATAGTGGAAGTTATACAGCAGCTTGATTATTCAGGAGTGAAGAATATAACCATCAACACCACTCTGAATCTTTTTCAGAAGTTTGAATATCATATTGAAGACATCATTTCCAAATTGCATAAAATGAAACTAGAAAGCTTAAAAATAAACATGTGTGCTTCATTTGAAGGATATTCCTACGACCCGCTGATATTTTGCAACAATTTTCTTTCATTGACTTCAGGGAAATACTTTATTGAATTTAATATTTATAGGCAAAAAGAAGAAACTCCCCAGATTCTTGTTATAAACGACATAATTGCCATGAATGTAGTTAGCCTTGAAAATGTAGCTTTCCTATGTTATTACAGCTTCAATGAAATGTACATAGAATCCTTATCAAACAGCTACAACCTGATTGTTCGACACATGGAAAAAATACTGAGCTATGCCATGCCCATTTCTCTTAGAAAAACCAACGTCCAGCTAAATCAGTTTTTACAGGACAATGAAAGAATATTGTTTTCGGAATCACCTGCAATATTAATTCCAAAGAGTATTGTACGCACATTGATTGCTAACAATGAACTTAACTTACAAGGTGCAGAATGGCAAGAACATGTTGAATATCTTGATCAGGTCAGCAATATTTTTGAAAAGTACACAAAACACAACAATGTTAAAGTTCTAATTTACGAGTCACTTCTTGTGCACTATGTCAGTACAGGACGAATTGAAATAGGCGGAAAAAAACATGTATTTACTAAGGAACAGGTTAAAGAACATATTTTGAACATATGCAACTGCATGAGAGAAAACGAGAACATAGGATTTTATTCCATATCGGACACTGTTGATTTCAACAACTTGTGCTGCAACAATCCTTCTATATTTTTAACTCCCTCGTCAATTGCAGTGGGCAACACAGACATTTATACTGATGAAACATCTTATAATTTTTATTATTCTACAGAAAAATCCATTATAAATATTTTTGAAAAATACCTGGATTCAATAATAGAAAAATCCTACTGCATAAGACTGTCTGCAGACAGATTAGCAGCTTACATAGAATAATATGAGTATTGAAGATACATTACTATCTTATCATTTTTGTTGTTTTGTGATATATTGTAATTAATTAAGAAATGTTTAATTTTAGAGTGATAATATAAAAACGGAGGTAGTAAAAATGGAAATATTCATAGGAATTGTAGTTATACTGGCTGTTTGGTTGATTCTCATGTACAACGGCCTTATAAGAAAGAAAAATTACATAACTGAAGCATGGGCATCCATTGACGTCCAGCTTAAAAGAAAAACAAACATTCTCACAAATCTGGTTGATACCATAAAGATGCAGACAAAGTATGAAAGTGAAACTTTGGAGAAAATAATCGGTATGAGAGCAAAGATAATGTCAGGGTCTAAGGACGAGGTTATGGCTGCAAATGACAGCATTTCAAAAATGATGCCTTCTATTATGGCCATTTCAGAAAGCTATCCTGAGCTAAAATCAAACGAATCATTTCTTCACCTCATGGACGATGTAAAAAATGTTGAAGACAAAATAGCATATGCACGCACAAGGTACAACACTGCAGTTGTTGACTACAACACTGCAATACAAACATTCCCGTCATCATTATTTGCAGGAATGCTTGGATTCACAAAAGAAAACACTTATGAAATAACCGAAGAAGAAAGAGAATACTCTGACAACATAAGAATAAGCAAGTTATAAAGGAGATAAACGTTGGAAAATCATGTAGTTATTCATGAACAGGTTCGTAGCAACCAAGTAAAGACAGCATTGCTGATTATTTTTTACATTGTGCTCATAATCATACTGTCCCTTTCCATAGGTTACTATGCAGACAATGTGGTTCTTGGAGCAGGAATTGCTGCATTTATTATTTTGGTGCTTCTTCCTATACAAATACTCACGGGCTCTAAAATGATCGGTTCACGAACAAACTGGAAGGAAATAGACACTTCAAATCCAGGAGAAAGAAGAGTTGCAAATATTGTTGAAGGATTGTCACTGGCTGCAGGGCTTAAAAATCCTCCCAAGGTTTATATCATACCAACAAGCACACCAAATGCATTTGCGGCTGGATTGAAACTTGAAAATTCTTATATTGGAGTTACAACAGGTCTCATTGATATACTTGATGAACCTGAAATGGAAGGTGTTCTTGCTCACGAAATGTCCCACATAATTCAAAGGGACATACTTGTTTCAACCGTATCCATTTATTTGATGAGTGCCGCCATAATTCTTGGAGGAATACTATTCAGAATGGCTAGGTACAACATGTTTTTCGGCGGAAGAGGAAGGCGTTCAAACAGAGACTCCGGTAGCGGAAATGCAGCTGCAGCTTTTGCCGTGATTGCTCTTGCGGGATTTGTTCTTTCATTTGTAATCAGGCTGCTGGCACAGCTCATAAACCTTGCCATATCCAGAAAACGTGAGTACATTGCCGATGCAAACGCCGTAAGGCTATGCGGATACTCAGAAGGGCTTGCAGATGCTCTTGAGAAAATTTCCGGAAGTTCAACCGATTATTCAAAAGAGCAGGTTGAAGATCTTGGAGGAGATGAAATGCTTGCAATTTATATTTTCAACCCTAAGCACAGTTTAGCATCGCTGTTCTCAACACATCCACCTATTGAAGAAAGAATTAGGCTCTTAAGAAACATGTATTGATAAACAGATTTAATTCGCCCCTTTAATAGGGGCTTTTTTATTGCTAAATTATTTTACATATGACAGATTTAATTACACATTATGTCAATAAATTTGTCATTTTGTTCATTCACTCCAATTAATGTAAAATTATTAAACTTATGCCTGCATTTGATTATAAAACCATTCTAAGTGTATGCCAATTAAAACACCAGTCTTTCTATGAAATACCTTATTTTTATAAAATTATACTTAATGGCATTGTTTATGCAATAACCAAAAACATAATAAGACAAGTTAGGAGGTAAGAAATTTAGCTTTTGTTATGTTTTAACAACTCAATAAGTTAACTTATTGAAATATAATTATTTTATGGAGGGGAAATGTTAAAATTAAAGAAAGTAATATCAATGTTTTTAGCAATTGCTATGTGTTTAGGAATGGCTGCATGTTCTACACCAGGACAAAATCAGGAACCAGCTAAGACGACAGACGCTGCTGCAGAAACACCAGCAGAAACTGCTCCTGACAAGAAAGTACTGAGATACTCACTGCTTGCTGACGCTCCTACATTAGATCCGCAGCTAATGAATTCCATACCTAGCTCGACTGTGGGCTTTCACATTTATGAAGGCTTAATGAGAAATCATATTGGTGAAATACAACCAGGTATGGCTGAAAGCTATGAAATTTCAGAAGACGGCAAGACTTATACATTTCATTTAAGAGACGCCAAATGGAGCGACAGTGTTGAAATAAAAGCTCAAGATTATGAATATGCTATGAGAAGACTGGTAGATCCTGCCACTGCAAGTGATTACTCATTTTTAGTTACTTCATTAATTAAAAACGCAGGAGATATAAACGCAGGCAAAATGGCTGTAGAAGAACTGGGTGTTAAAGCTGTAGACGACAAGACATTAACAATCGAACTTAATAATCCTACAGGTTATTTCCTGAGTATGCTTTCAATGTCTCAGCTGTGCCCTGTAAGACAGGACCTTGTTGAAAAGTATGGAAAAGATTTTTCAGCTGATGCCGATAAAAATGTATACAGCGGTCCGTTCATTGTAAAGGAATGGAAGCATGAAGACAGAATAATACTTGAAAAAAATCCAAATTATTGGAATGCCGGTGAAATAAAACTTGATGAAGTTGATATTCTTACAGTTGCAGATCCTATGACTGCAGTTGCCATGTTTGAGCAGGGTGAACTTGACCAGGTCAATGTTCCAGCAGAAGTACTTGAAAATTACAAGGATAAAGTAATATATTACAATGACGGAGCCAACGACTTCATGAAGCTGAACATGGACGGAAGCTGTGAATTGAGCAACAAGGATTTAAGACTTGCCATAAACTATGCATTGAACCGTGAAGATTATATATTGTTAAGCAGCCAAAATCTATATCAGCCAAACACAAGGTATGTGCTGCCGCAGGTTAAAGGTGTCAACGGCGATTATGGTGATGAATACCCATATGAAGCATTCCCTCTGAAGGGCGATGCTGCAAAAGCGAAAGAACACCTGGCAAAAGCCATGGAAGCACTGGGAGTTACGGATCCTGCATCAATAGATGTTGAACTTTTGACTACTGACGCAGAACGTACTCGTATTGAAGCTGAAGTATTGCAAAATCAGATTCAAACAGCTCTTGGAATAACAGTTACAATAAGACAGGTTCCTTACAAACAAAGACTACAGATGGAATCAGATCATGAATTTGAAATGGTTGTTACAGGGTGGGTTCCGGATTATCCTGACCCAATGTCATACCTTGAATTGTGGCCTACAGGTTCTCCATACAATCATGGATCATACAGCAGTGATGTTTATGACGGATACATAAAAGATGCCTTGACAAACACGGATCCTGTAAAAAGAATGGAAGCCTTGTTTAATGCTGAAAAAACATTGCTTGAAGACGGCGGAATCGTTCCTCTTCAGCTTAGAAGAAACGCAATGCTTTTAAATCCAAATGTTAAAGGTTTTGAAACATACTTTGTAGGCATTAACTATGACTACATGTATGCTGATATTGCAGAATAATTTGAGTTGAAATAATTGAAGATGATTCTATGTGAATCATCTTTAATTTTTAAATATTGAATATAATTGAGGGGAAAAAATGATTGAAAAACTGATCAGTTATTTAAACGAAAACAAAATTGGAGGCTTTTTTATAGCACGGCCTCAAAATGTCAGATATATAAGCGGTTATACCGGTGAAGATTCATATTTGTTCATCACAGATACGGAAAAATTCTTTATAACAGACCCAAGATATACCGAACAAGCCCAGCAGGAATGTCCGGATTATACAATAGTAAACTGGAGAGAGCATGGAAAAACATTGTCTTCAGCCATTAAATCAACAATAGAAAAAACATCAGTAAAGACCTTTGGATTTGAAGGAGATTTTGTAACATACAACATATACAAAGAACTTACATTTGAAAACAGAGCAGAAGCAGTTGCCTTGAACGGAGTAATAGAAAGTTTCAGATCAATTAAATCTCCTGAAGAAATTCACAATCTCCGTGCTGCCTGCCAGATTGCAGACAGAGCTTTTGAAAGAATCATAAAAGACATTAGGGTTGGAGTAACAGAAAAAGAATTGGCATCAAATCTATCCCATTACATGGTTATGGAAGGAGCCGACACAAAGCCTTACGGCAACATATTGATTTCAGGAAAGAGGACGTCCTTACTTCATGGAATTCCTTCAAACAAAACAATTGAATACGGTGACTTCGTTCTTATGGATTACGGCTGCGGCTACAAAGGATATCTTTCAGATATGACAAGGACCGTGGTTGTAGGAAAAGCTACGGACAGGCAAAAAGAAGTTTATGCTTTAGAAAAGAAAATGCTTGAAGATTCAACAGCAATGATGAAAGCAGGAACGCCGGCAACTGATGTGTACAATGCTTCAATAAAAGCAATAAAAGACACGGAATATTTCAAGTACCACTACAGTGGAATAGGTCATGGCATAGGTTTGTTTGTCCATGAAATACCCTTTATGGGTCCTCGTTCAAATGAAATATTAAAAGAAAATAACGTAATAACCATCGAACCCGGAATTTATATACCTGACTGGGGCGGAGTAAGAATAGAAGACCAGGTGCTGATTACCAGTGATGGCAATGAAGTGCTGACAAGCTCCGTGAGAGACCTTATAGAACTTTAAACTATTATTTAATTCCGGAACATGAAATATTAAAAAGAGGTGATTATGTGCGTAAATATATTTTTAAAAGAGTGATAATTTCTTTTGTTACAATATGGGTGCTGGCAACAATTGTATTCATTCTGGTGAGATTAATGCCTGGAGACCCTTTCTCAAGCGACAAAATGACGCCAGAAATAAAAGCAAACATTGAAAGTTACTATGGTTTTGATAAGCCGCTGATTGAGCAGTATTTTACTTACATGAAAAACATCGTGAAAGGTGACTTTGGATATTCAATGAAATATGTGAACCAGTCTGTAAATAAAATTATTGCTGACTCGTTTCCCTACTCATTTGATTTAGGAATGAGAGCATTGTCTTTGTCCATTTCTCTGGGCCTTGTTTTTGGAATTATTGCAGCCCTGTACAGGGGAAAGCAGCTTGATTATGTATGTGTAATAATTGCAATAATAGGCACTTCTGTTCCTGATTTTATAATAGGAGCGCTGCTGCAATATTTTTTCGGCATAAAATGGGGGCTGTTTCCCGTTGCACAATACCAGGGAATCAAGCACACAATATTGCCGTCAATAGCTCTTGGTTTTTATACAATGGCCATGGTTTCCAGGCTTATGAGAGCAAGTATGCTTGAAGTTGTTCAGCAGGATTACATAAAGACTGCAAAGTCAAAGGGAATATCCAAATTCAGAATAACATACAAACATCAAATAAGAAATGCAATCATGCCCGTTGTAACTGTTCTTGGTCCCACTGTGGCAAGCGTACTGACGGGAACATTTGTAATCGAATCAATTTATGCTATACCGGGAATGGGGAAATATTATGTTCAAAGCGTTCAGAATCTTGATTATTCACTGATACTTGGAATGACAATTTTTTACGGTGCTTTCCTCGTTCTGGCAAATATGATAGTCGATATACTATATGGTGTAATAGATCCTAGAATTAGGGTTTCAGGAAGGTAGGTGCAGCATGGAAGACATTAAATCATCAGTTGATAGGTCGCAGTTTATAACTGTAGGGAAAAATTCGGAAAAAATGGAATCCATCACAAGGCCTAATCTTACATATTGGAAAGATGCCTGGAGGCGAATAAAGAAAAACAAGGTGGCATTTTCCGGCTTGATAATACTTATAATATACGTTGTGCTGGCAATATTAGGGCCCATAATCAGCCAATATGGTTACAACGACATAGATTCGTCGCGAATGAATCAATTTATTTCTTCATCCCACTGGTTTGGCACAGATGAGCTAGGCAGAGACTTGTGGACAAGAGTATGGAGGGGCGCGAGAGTATCCCTGGCAATAGGTTTTATTTCCACAATACTTAACACAGTAATAGGAGGACTGGTAGGCGGTATATCCGGATATTATGGAGGAACACTTGATTCTGTTCTCATGAGAATAATAGACATTTTATACGGTATCCCCTACCTTATTGTAGCAATACTTGTAATGGTTGTGCTGGGAACAGGGATAACGTCGTTGATTGTTGCAATGGTCATAGTTGGATGGATAGGAACAGCCAGATTTGTCAGAGGTGAGGTGCTGAGGCTAAAGGAACAGGATTTCATTGCAGCAGCAAAGGTCCTTGGGGTAAACGACTTTACTATTATTGTGAAGCACATAATTCCAAATGTGATGGGATTAATAATTACAAACCTTACAATGGCAGTTCCAAAAGCAATATTCAATGAAGCATTTTTAAGCTACATAGGTCTTGGAATTGCCCCTCCTGAATGCAGCTGGGGAATTCTTGCCAAATCAGGTGTTAAAATGCTTAGAATATATCCTTACCAGCTTTTTATACCATCATTTTTCATTTGTACAACCATGCTTGCTTTAAATCTCTTGGGTGATGGGCTAAGAGATGCACTAGACCCAAGGCTCAGAGGCACAGAGTAGAAAAGGAAGTGATAAAATGGAAAAAATATTGGAAGTAAAAGATTTAAGTTTTTCTTTCTGCACATACGGCGGAGTTGTAAAGGCAGTAAGAGGTGTGAGCTTTGATGTAAACGAAGGCGAGATTATTGGAATTGTCGGCGAATCAGGCTGCGGAAAAAGCGTGACTGCACAATGTTTGGTAAGACTTAATCCAGAACCGCCTGGATTTTTCGAGACCGGTTCCATACAATACAAGGGAACTGAAATAACAACCATGACAGATAAGGAAATGAGAAAAATTAGAGGTGTGGAAATAGGTTTCATATTTCAGGACCCCATGACATCATTAAATCCAACCATGAAAATCGGTAAGCAAATAGAAGAAATATTTGTTCAAAGGAATTTGTACAACAAAAAGGAATTGAAAGAAAAAGCATTGGAAATATTGAAGCTGGTGGGTATTTCAGATGGGGAAAGAAGATACAATCAATATCCCCATGAACTGAGCGGAGGTATGAAACAAAGGGTCATGATTGCAATAGCCCTTGTAGGCAACCCAAGCATCATCATTGCCGATGAACCAACCACTTCACTTGATGTAACCATAGAAGCGCAAATTCTTGACTTGCTAAGAGACTTGCAAAAAAAGTTAAATACATCAATAATCCTTATAACTCACGACTTGGGAGTAATAGCTAAAATGTGCGACAGAGTGCTTGTCATGTACGGTGGCAAGATTGTTGAAAGGGGTATGGTTGATGATATATTCTACAACACAAAGCATCCTTATACATCAGGACTACTTGGCTCAATTGCAAGTCTTGAAACAGAAAAAGATGAAGAGCTGGAACCAATTGAAGGCACTCCTCCTGACTTGTTTTCACCTCCTGTCGGATGTCCATTTGCTGCAAGATGTGAATATGCTATGGAAATATGCTATGAAGCAATGCCGCCTGAATACCAATTAACAGACAACCACAGAACCATGTGCTGGCTGCAGCATGAATATGCAAAAGCTATAGATTTACCTTGCAAGAAAAAATTGAAAAATGAGGTGATGCAATGACAGTAGAAAAACAACCTCTCATTCAGGTGCAAAACTTAAGCAAGTATTTTCAATTAAACAAGAAAGAAACATTAAAAGCTGTTGAAGATGTGTCTTTTGATATTTATGAAGGAGAAACAGTTGGTCTGGTGGGAGAATCTGGATGCGGAAAATCTACAACGGGCAGATGCCTGGTAAAGCTTTATGAGCCAACTAAGGGCACTGTACTTTACAACGGAAAAGACATATTTGATGTCAAAAGCAATGAACAAAATCTTGAATACTGCAAAAATACGCAAATGATATTTCAAAATCCATATTCATCATTAAACCCCAGAATGACCGTTAAGGACATTGTTGGTGAAGGAATAAAGCTTCATGAAAAAATATCCGACAAAGAACTGGATGTTAAAATAGAAAGTCTTTTAAAGGCTGTAGGACTTAACAGAGACCACATGTCCAGGTTTCCTCATGAATTTTCAGGAGGACAAAGACAGCGCATAGGCATTGCAAGAGCATTGTCTGTAAACCCGAAATTCATAGTATGCGATGAGCCCATATCCGCTCTTGATGTGTCAATTCAGGCTCAGGTGTTAAATATGCTTAAGAAACTGCAGAAGGACAGAGGACTTACATTCCTTTTCATAGCCCATGATTTAAGCGTAGTCAAATACATTTCAGACAAGGTAATTGTTATGTATCTGGGGATGATCGTAGAGCAGGCAGATGCTGTGGAGCTTTATAAGAACCCTATTCATCCCTACACAAAGGCACTGTTGTCTGCAATACCTGAAGCAGACCCCAATATAGCCAAGAACAAGCAAAGGATTATGCTTAAGGGAGAAATACCAAGCCCCATAAATCCACAGGAATGCTGCAGATTTGCTGAAAGATGCCCAAATGCAAAATCTATATGCCGTGAATCAATCCCTCCTCTCAAATCCTATGGCAATTTTCATAAAGTTGCATGTCATATGATTTAATTCAGCATCTTTCATTTAAAAAAAGCTTTATGAAATTCATAAAGCTTTTTTATATTTCTATGCATTTATTCCGGTACTACCGTTGTTGAGCCACTCAACAAACTGTATTTCTGTGATTATTTTAATTCCAAGCTCTTTTGCTTTTTTATTTTTTGATGAATTGGAAAGGTTGTCGTTATTTATAAGAAAATTCGTCTTGCTTGTTACGCTTCCTGTGACCTTTCCTCCCCTTTTTTCAATTTCTTCCTTAAGTTCGTCCCTGTTTTTAAACAGTTCCACAGAGCCTGTTATTACAAAATTAATATTTTCAAAAACCTGAGGTTCATTGTTTTCTTCAGCTTCTTCAAGCTCCACTTCCCGTAAGAGATCTTCAACTACGACTTTTCTTTTATCATCATTGAAAAACTTTACATAATTACCTGCCATTACATCCCCGATTCCGCCGATTTCAATCAGGTCTTCAAATGATGCATTTTGAATTTTGCTCCAGTTGTTGCCGAATTTTTTGCTTATGAGTTTTGCATTTGAAAGTCCAACGTTTGGTATGCCAAGGCTGTAAAGAAGTCTTGCTGCCGTTGTCTTTCTTGCTTTTTTTACGCTTGCAGAAAGGTTTCTAAATGATTTTTCCCCAAAACCTTCCATTTCCACAATTTCATCTCTGAATTTTTCCACATGGAAAATGTCTGCAAGTTCCTTTATAAGCCCTTTTGCTATGAGCTTTTCCAGAGTTGCTTCCGACAAACCTTCTATGTTTATGGCATCTCTGCTTACAAAATGAGTGAAAGATTTTATTTGCTTTGCAAGACAATCATCATTCATACAGTAAAGGGTTTTTATGTCATTGTCATTTTTAATCCTTGTTTCTCCACCGCAAATAGGACAGCTGTCCGGTATACAAATATTACCGCTTCTTGTGATGTTGTCAGAAATCTGTGGAATTATCATGTTTGCCTTGTAAACTGTTATGGTATCGCCTATGCCAAGATCAAGATTTTCCATAATGCTTAGGTTGTGAACGCTGGCACGGCTCACGGTTGTTCCTTCAAGCTCCACAGGCTCAAACACAGCTATTGGGTTTATAAGCCCTGTTCTTGAAGCACTCCACTCAATTTCAAGCAGTTTTGTTTCTTTGATTTCATCACGCCATTTAAATGCAATTGAATCCCTTGGAAATTTGGCAGTTGCCCCCAGAGATTCCCCGTATGCAATGTTGTCATATGTTAAAACCAATCCATCAGATGGAAGACCATTCTCAGTCACATTTTCCGCAAACCACCTTACAGCCTCTTCAATGCTATCCCCATTCACTTTCTTGTATTCCACTGTTCCAAATCCCTGGTTTTTCAACCACTCAACCTGCTGTATCCTTGAGTTTAAAAATTCCTCGCCTTCAGCCCTTACAAGGGAAAATGCATAAAAACGCACATTCCTTTCAGCTGTGATTTTGTTGTTGAGCTGTCTCACAGAGCCGCTGCAAAGATTTCTCGGATTTTTGTACTTTGCATCTGCATCCGGGATTTCACTGTTGATTTTTTCAAAGTCGCTGTAGCTTATAACTGCTTCACCGCGCAATATGAGCGTTTTTTTATGAGGTATAACCACAGGCAAATTTACAAATACCTTGGCATTGTTTGTTATGACTTCGCCTATTTCTCCGTTTCCTCTTGTAACTGCCTTTATAAGGCTGCCGTTTTCGTATGTGAGCACTATTGTAAGGCCGTCTAGCTTCCATGAAAGCATCCCTTCATTTTGTCCCAGCCAGTCTTTCAACGCAGAAACTTCCTTTGTTTTATCAAGGGAAAGCATTGGCTTATCGTGGCGTTCCTTGGGAAGGTTTGATAAAAGCTCATATCCAACATGAATTGTGGGGCTGTTGGACAGCACGGTACCTGTTTGTTTTTCCAGCTGTTCAAGCTCGTCATAAAGCTTGTCGTATTCCAGGTTGGACATTATTTCTCTGTTTTCCTGGTAATATGATTTGCTTGCCTTGTTTAAAATCTCTATTTTTTCTTTCATTAATTGAAGCTTATCCATATTGCACCTTCATCACTGTATTTTCTCAATTGGAGCATAGCCTAAAATGACATTTTTTATTCCTTTGTTTTCAAATGCAATGACAGCTATTGTCGTGCTGCCGTCTTTTTTTAACTGTACTACAGTTCCTTCTCCCCATGCCTTATGCATTATTCTGTCCCCTGCCTCTATGCTGTCAGACTTAAGACGTGGCTTTTTATCTTCCCCATAGGTTGAGCTTCCCTTGAAGAACGTGTCCTTCACAAACGACGGTTTTTTCCTGGTGCTGCCATCGGAGCTTCTAAAGCCGCCGAATGCTTCATCCATCATTTCCAATTTCTTTGCAGCAAATGCAAGAGGATTTTCTTCCTCTATACACTCTTTAGGTATTTCCTTCAGAAATCTTGACTTTGATTTCATCTCATGATTTCCAAAACGCATTCTGTCATTGGCATGAGTGATGTAAAGCATTCTTTTGGCCCTGGTTATTGCCACATAGAATAGTCTTCTTTCTTCTTCAATATCATCGTCGCTTTCTTCGTCCTGATGGATTATGGGGAATATTCCTTCCTCAAGGCCTGTTATGAACACAGTATCATATTCAAGACCCTTGGCAGCATGGACTGTCATGAGCGTTACACAGTCAACTTTTTCCTCGGTTTTATCTACATCTGCAAGAAGTGAAATGTGGGCAAGGAAATCCTCAAGGGTGTTTTCCTCGTATCTTTCCTCAAAATCCTTTGCTGCAGAAAGGAATTCATCCACGTTGTCCACACGGCTTCTTCCTTCAATGGTATCATCCTCCATAAGCATGTTTTTATACCCGGTGTCTTCCCACACTGCCTGTATAAATTCTGAAACAGGCATCACATCCTTTTTAATCATGAGCATTTCCATCATGGAAACAAAATCTCCAATGCTTTTTGCTGCTGATGGAGTAAGACCAAGCTCACTGGCTTCAAAGCATGCCTCAAACATTGATATGCCATTTTCATTGGCGCATTCTGTCAATATTTCTATTGTCCTGGCCCCTATTTTTCTCTTAGGCACATTTATTATTCTGTCAAGGCTAAGTCCGTCCTTCTGGTTGTAGATGAGCATTAGGTAGGCCACAAGATCCTTAATTTCTTTTCTTTCATAGAACTTCTGTCCGCCTACAATTTTGTAAGGAATTCCTTCCCGAATCAGTCCTTCCTCCAGCGCTCTTGACTGGGCATTTGTCCTGTATAGAACAGCCATGTCTGAATATTCAACATGGTTATCCCTGTTTTCCTTTTTCATTAGAGAAGCAACAGTGAATGCTTCGTCCTTTTCATTGTCCATTTCAAAAATTCTTATTAAATTGCCATCCTGAAAATCCGTATATAAATTTTTTCCCTTTCTCTGGCTGTTGTTCTTGATTACTCCGTTGGCAGCACTTAGAATAACATTTGTAGAGCGGTAATTCTTTTCAAGCTTTACGGTCTTGGCTCCTTCAAAATCATTTTCAAAGTTCAGGATGTTTGTTATGTCGGCGCCTCTCCAGCCGTAAATGGACTGGTCGTCATCTCCCACCACAAACACGTTGTTTTCGCCGCCTTTTTTCTTTCCCAATATTTTAACAAGATTGTACTGAATGTTGTTTGTATCCTGATACTCGTCCACAAGGATGTACTTGAACCTATCCTGATAAGAATCCCTTACATCCTGCTCTCTTTCAAGAAGTTCCAGGGCCTTTATTAAAAGGTCGTCAAAATCAAGGGCATTTGCTAATTTAAGCTTCTTTTCATAAAGAGCATATACATCTCCCACATTTCTATGATAAAAGCTGCCGTAGTGCTCAGAAGTGAACTTGTCCGGATTTACCCTGTTGTTTTTCTCGTTGCTTATTATTGATTTAATAACATTTGAATTATATTTTTTAACATCAAGATCAAGTTCCTTGATGCAGTCTTTTATAAGTGTTTTCTGATCGCTGGTGTCGTATATGATAAAATTTCTGTCATAGCCTATTCTGTCAATGTCTCGTCTTAATATGCGGACGCAAACAGAGTGGAATGTTCCAATCCACATTTTATCAACCGAATAATCAATGAGTTGTGATATTCTTTCCTTCATCTCATTTGCTGCCTTGTTTGTAAACGTAATGGCAAGAATTTCCCAGGGCATTGCCTTATTTGTGCCTATTAAATTAGCAATTCTGTGAGTAAGAACTCTTGTCTTGCCTGTTCCGGCACCTGCTATTACAAGTATGGGACCCTTGTCATGCGCCGCAGCTTCTCTTTGTTTTTCGTTAAGTGTGTTTAATAATTCCATTTTTCCTCCGCAATATTTAACTCTTGGCCTATAAATTATATCACAGTCATCCTGCCTCCTCAATATATTAATTTTTCCGTTAATATTTGTATTCACTAAAACCCGGTTGTTTAGAACAAGGTATTATAAAAATTTGTATTTTTTAAGAACAATTTTGTTTACAACAAATAAATTACGGTATAAGTATAATAAGCAATCTTTTTATTGGAGGAAGCCATGAAAAAAATATTAGTCCCTGTGGACGGTTCAGCCGCTTCCCAGAAGGCGGCAGTGAAGGCAGCTGAAATTGCCAGACAATTTGGTGCTAGCATAACATTTATAACTGTAATACTGGAACCGGATTTATCAAAATACAACAAGTTTGGAGTGCTGATAGATCCTGACATGAAAAAATTAAAAGAAAAACTGAAAGAAAACGAAAAGAAAATGCTGGATTCTGTAATAAACAGCCTGGATTTAAGCGATGTTCAGACAAGTGAAAAAGTAATTGCTGGAGTTGCCTATGAAGAAATATTAAAAGAAGCTGAAGAAGGAAATTATGACATGATTGTAATCGGTCAGAGGGGATTTACAAAGGTTAAACGTTTCTTTCTGGGTTCCGTGGCATACAGAGTAGTGTCAGATGCAGTTTGCCCGGTTCTTGTAGTTCATGAATAACATTTATATATGATAAATAATGGAAGGTGGATCGTATGAAAAAAATATTAATACCTATTGATGGTTCTGAAGCTTCTAAAAAAGCAGCAGAAAAGGCAGTATCCGTGGGAAAATTACTTGATGCAGAACTTACTTTCATAACAGTTGTGAATCTTCCCACAGAAGACAAATATTCATATTTTGGAATGACCGTAGAAAATGCATTTATAGCAAACCGCAAAAATATGCTGAAACAATTGATTGTTGAAGAAGGCAGAATGCTTGATATTCTAGTAAGAAATATTGACACAGAAAATCTCAGGATAAATAAAAAGGTTATAGTGGGAGTGCCTGCAGAAGAAATTGTAAAGCTGGCGGCTGAAGAAAAATATGACTTCATAGTAATTGGAAGAAGAGGATTTTCAAAAGTAGAGCGCTTTTTTGTAGGCTCGGTTACTCAGAAGGTAATTTCATCCTCACCTTGTCCTGTAATGGTGGTTAACGTATAAAAAAGTTGCTCCGCAACTCCGCTAGGGGGACCTATGTCACCCTTCGGCGTAAAAATACTAACGTATTTTTACTGAGCACCCCCCTTAACGGCAAGGACGTCCCGTCCTTTGCAATCCTCGTTTTTCTATAATAGGAATTACTTCCTATTATAGAAAAAATAAGTCCTTAACAGGACTTATTTTTATGTTATTTTATTTTGCTTGTCTGAAAATATCCATGAGTTCTTTACCCATTATTGGTTCATATTCAGTATATACTGACTGAACTTTGTCCCTGAACACTCCCATTTGTTCTGGAGTAAGTTCATTTACCTGAACACCGCCGTCAATGAAATTCTTTGTATGAACTGCATCTAATTCTCTTGTTATTTGTCTTTGATACAAGCATGCTTCTTTTGCTGCATCTTGTAATATCTGTTGAGTTGCAGGGTCGAAACTTTCAAACTTATCCTTGTTCATACCAAGAATAATTACGTCGTATGAATAGTTCCAAACTGTCATGTATTTCTGTACTTCATTGATTTTAGATGATGCAATTGTATCAAGAGGATTTTCCTGTCCGTCTATAGTATTTTGCTGCAATGCTGTAAATACTTCTCCAAAGTTCATTGTTATAGGGTCAGCACCCAATGCTTTAAAGAGAGATATGAACATTTTAATTCCTGGTATTCTGATTTTCATTCCAGCAATATCTTCAGGAGTTACAACTGGTCTAACATTGTTTGTAAGTTGTCTGAAACCATTTTGTCCATAACCAAGACCAACTATGTTCTTTTCAAGCAATATTTTATTTAATGCTTCTCCGCCGGCTCCGTCAATTATTTTGTCTGCAGTTTCAACATCAGGAATTAAGAAAGGAAGACTTACAACACCAAATCTTTCGTCCATTACTGAATATATAATGTTTGAGTGGAATGTTAAGTCTGTTGAACCTGACATAAGCATTTCTATACCCTTGCTCTGGTTGCCGCCTGAAAGCTGGTCATTTGGGTAAATTTTAATTTCAATTTGTCCGTTTGTTTTTTCAGCAACTATTTCTGCAAATTTTGCTGCACCCTTTGCCCATGTTGATGTGTCAGATGCTGTAACGCTCATTTTTAAAGTTTGTTTTTCAACTGCCGGTGCTTGTGCTGCAGGTGTTTCTGCTGCAGGTTTTTCTGCTGTCTTTGATGAACATCCTGTTAATCCAATGTTTAAAACTAAAGCCGCTACCATAATAAGTGATAATATTTTTTTCATTTTCATATCCTCCCTAGGTTATATTCTTAGAATATTATCTCGTTAAATAAAAACAGTTGATATTGATTAATTATACTCCTTTCTGAACTTAGGTTTTGTAATCGTTTTCTCGTGAAAGTCAAGTTTATCACGAATAATCATTGCATAAATCATACTAAGAAAATGTTTGCAAAATATGTGCCAATTATGAAAACCCTTTCATTTCAACATAATTCTAAAATATGATTAAACGTAAATAAATTTAATGCTCAAAATTTTAGCAGTGTGCTAAAATTTTGAGCATATTTTTGTTTAAATATTAAGCATATTGCATTTATTTAATCTTTATTTTGCTGCAGCATGGAAATAATAATATTATTATGGAACCAAAATTACCTTACCGCCAATTCCTTTTTGAGAAATATCAAATCCTTCTTCAAATTCCTCAAGCTTCAAAACATGAGTTATAACAGGATCAATATTCAAAAGGCCCTTGTCAAGGAGATTAGACATTACAGTCCATGTTTCAAACATTCTTCTTCCATGTATTCCTATAATTGTTGCTTCTTTAAATATAACCTGTGAACCAAGGTCAATTTCCAGAGGTCTTGATGGCAAACCTATCAAAGCAACCATTCCGCCTTTTCTCAGCCCCTTAAAACCGTCAAGAATAGCTGCAGTGCTTCCTGAAGCATCAATAAATGCATCAACGCCTACTTCGTTTGTAAGTTCTTTAAGTTTGTCAGCAGAATTGACCAATGAAGAATTTATTACTTCTGTTGCTCCTAATTCTTTTGCAATTCCAAGTCTGTATTCATTTATATCAATTGCATATATGTTTGCTGCTCCAAATGCCTTGGCAGTGTTCACAGCCATTAATCCTATGGGGCCGCATCCTATTACTGCTATATTTTTTCCTGAAGCCTGAACTTCTACGCATGATCTTACTGCTGTTCCAAGAGGTTCTAAAACCGCCCCCACATTTGGGCTTATTGTTTCAGGAATTTTGACAGCGCATACTGCAGGTATTTTTGAGTATTCTGCAAAGCATCCATTTGTGTGTACTCCATACAGTTTCAAATTCTGGCATATGTGCTGCTGTCCATTTTTACACTGGTAACACTGACCACATGGAATATGTGTATCACATGCCACATAATCTCCGACTTCCAGCGTCTTGACCCCTGGTCCTACTTCAACTACTTCAGCGCTGCATTCATGTCCCAAAATTGTAGGAAGCGTAATGTTGTTGTTTTGTGCCCAGTTGTTCCAGTTATAGATGTGTTGATCTGTGCCGCATATAGCTGCAGCTTTAATTTTTATTAATACTTCGCCTTCTTCAAGCACAGGCATTTCAACATTTTTTAAAACCGCGCCCATACCAGCATTTTCTTTTACCACTGCTCTCATTTCTTTTCTCCTGAAAAATTAGTTTAGTCTGCCCCATTGGTTGTTTTAACTTAATTATTTTATCTTAAACAGTTTAAAACCGGTTTGATTATCAAATTCTCTTTTATATTCTGCATTTTCAATTTCATGAATCACTATTTCAGCAGTAGCTGCAACGCGATTTCCGCCGTCTACAAAATGGCCGCCAAAAACTCTCATATACTTGTCGCTCACAAGCATATGGAGATGAATTGACAGATTTCCATTGTCTTCAGTTCCTATAAGACCTTGACCTGCCAAAAGTTCCAACGGTCCTTCAACATCTACGGAATCACTGTATACAAATCCTATTTTTCCTTCTTCATTTGGAATTGCATAAATGAATCTTCCTGTGTCAAGGCTTCCTAAAAGTCCTGTGATATATCCGTTTTTTATTCCATACTCTTCGCATATTTCTCTGATTCCTGTAAGCAGGTCTTCGCCCCTTGGAATTCTTCCCACAATTACTCTTTTAATATTAGCTTCTTTTGTATGTTCCCTTACATTCATTATATATCTCCTCATTTTTTGATAAAATAAAGATGGATTAAATAATCCATCTTCTTAAATTCATTATTAAATAAATTTACAGGATTAAAATAAATTGATTTATTTAATTCCCATCATATTTGGTAACCATAAGATAATATCCGGTACATAAGTTATCAGGAACAACACTATCAGAGAAGCTATTAAATAAGGAACAACTGCTTTTGATATTTGTCCAAGACTTATTTTTGAAACTCCGCATGCTACGTACAGGTTAACTCCTACCGGAGGCGTAATCATTCCTATTGCAAGGTTCATTGTCATAACAACACCAAGCGCAATTGGATCATAGCCTAATTGAGTTGCAACCGGAAGCATTATAGGTGTAAATATATAAAGTGCTGATGTTGCATCCAAGAAACATCCTGCTATTAAAAGTATTATGTTTACTATGAACAAGAACATGTACTTGCTTCCTGATACTGACAATAATAAATCACTTGCCATATCAGAAATTCCTTCTGTTGTGCAGAACCAAGCAAACAATCCTGCTGCAGCAACTATAAACATTACTATTGCTGAACCTATAGCAGATTCAACCATCAAATCATATAAATCTTTTGCTTTAATTTTTCTGTATACAAACACACCTACCAAAATACCGTATACTGCTGAAACTGCAGCTGCTTCTGTTGGTGTGAAGAATCCTCCGTATATACCGCCAAGAATTATAACCGGCATCATTAAGCCCCAGATTGCATCTTTAAAAGCTTCCCATCTTTCTTTTGCTGAAGCCTTTGGAACAGGTTCAATATCCATTTTCTTTGCCATTATTAAGCTGGCAATAACTAAGGCTGTTCCCATCAATAGACCCGGAACAATACCAGCCATGAATATTTTACCTATTGATACTCCGGCAATTGCACCATATACAACAAATGGAATACTCGGAGGAATAATAACTCCTATACCACCTGCTGTTGCCATTAATGCTGAAGACATTCCTTTTGAATAACCTGCATTTATCATTGCAGGTATTATAATTACTCCAAGTGATGCAACAGTTGCCGGGCCGGAACCTGAAATTGCTGCAAAGAAACATGAAGTTATAACACCTACTATTGCCAGTCCGCCTGTTTTGTGTCCAACAAACTTATTGGCAAGATTGATCAGCTTATCTGATATACCTGCTTTTTCCATTGTATTTCCTGCAAGCATGAAAAACGGTATTGCCAACAATGTAAACTTACCTATGTTAGCATATATTTGCATTGGAAACATGTCCAAAGGCAGTCCAGTTACTACCATGGCTATAAGAGATGAAGCACCAAGACTTAGTGCTATAGGTACATTTAATAATAACAATGCTGCAAAGGAAATAAATAATAATGCTGCTGTATTCATTATTTTCCCTCCTTATCTGATTGTTTAAAAGCTTTAATAGTCCATTCTGTAAATCTTAACAAGATAAATATTCCGCCTATAGGTAAAAACATTCCGAACCACCATTCAGGCCAACCAAGAGAAGGGGTTGTAATTCCCATAGCAATTTCACCCTTAACCATAACTAAACCATATTTAATTAAATAAATTGAAAAAAATGCTGCTACTGCCCAAGTAACCAATGATACATACTTTTGAAATTTCTTTGGCAATAAGTCAGTTAATACGCTTAAACCTAAATGACCGCCTCTTTTCGCTGCAGCGGCTGCTCCCAACAATGTGGTCAGTATAAACATTGATGTTGTTAATTCTTCCAAGAAAGACATTGACAATCCCAGGAACTTTCTTGAAATAACATTTATTACTGTGATAAAGGTCATTACTGTCAGTCCAAAAGCCATGATGTAATTCTCAAAATTACCGAAAAACTTTTTCATCGCTACCTCCGTTTTACTTTAAGTTAAAATTTTTTCTAAGCCTTT
>NZ_CANG01000063.1:0-298 GCF_000309315.1 Sedimentibacter sp. B4 | reverse complement strand
CGCCGGTGGGTGGTTCCGGCAGGAGTGGGCCGCCGAGCGTGTCCCAGGGGTTGGCTGCCGGGCGCGTGGCGTCCGTCGGTGGTGAGGCCGGCCGGGGTGACCGTGTAGCGGCGGCCGAGCGGACTGATCCAGCTGAACCGGCCGGGCTCGGGTTGGCTCACCCGCCAGCCGGCGTGGGTCTTGGCCCGATGCGCCTTACGCCTGAGCGGGCCGAGGTTGTCCGCACGGGTTTGGGCGGGGGTGCCGTCCCAGCGGTACGGGTCGGTGTGGTCGAGGTCGAGCCCGACCGTGGTGCGGA
>NZ_CANG01000064.1:0-437 GCF_000309315.1 Sedimentibacter sp. B4 | reverse complement strand
AACTACTGTAATTTCTATTACACCGTTGTATTCTTTGTCACCTTTGTTTTCATCAACTGCTGTAAAATTGATTTTTACCAATTCATTGTCACTGTCAGAATCATCTTCAGGCACAAATTTCAAATTGAGGATGTCATCAATATCATATTCTGTACCAGCTACAACATTTTTATAACTGTCGCCGTCTCCATCCAAGTCAATCATTAATTTGCCTTGGTCAGGAAGTTCAAATGTAACATGATCAATTGATTCAAACACTGTTTGAGTGAATATCTTTCCTCTTTCAGTCAATCCATCAAGTTCATCTTCAAAATCTATAACCAAATCTTCATCTTCGTCAACTTTAAGTCCGTCCATTGTCTTGATTTCCTGAACTTCTTTTACTGTGATTCTGATAATTCCTGAATAAGAATCATCTCCGTCTTTTGCAGTGTAGT
>NZ_CANG01000065.1:0-289 GCF_000309315.1 Sedimentibacter sp. B4 | reverse complement strand
AGGAGGTCGCGGCAGAGGACAACTCCCTCACGCGGGTCGCCCGCGAGCACCCGGAGTGGCTTGCCGGCGACTTCGCGGTGCTGATGGAGCCGACGTCCGCGCAGGTCGAGGGTGGCTGCCAGGGCACGCTGCGGTTCACGCTCTCCACCCAGGGCACGGCCGCGCACTCGGCCCGCGCCTGGCTCGGCCACAACGCCATCCACGATGTCGCGGAGCCGCTCGCCCGGCTGGCGGCCTACCAGCCCCGCCAGGTCGACGTCGACGGCCTGGTCTACCGGGAAGGGCTCAA
>NZ_CANG01000066.1:0-201 GCF_000309315.1 Sedimentibacter sp. B4 | reverse complement strand
TGATGGCATCTGCTACGTGCAGCACGGCCAGGAGCGCACCATCGACGTACCGAAGTCGGAGGCGACCGGCAAGCGCGGCGGCATCCACAACGCGGTGACCCGGATCCTGTTCAAGCCGACCCACCTGATCGGCGCGTACGCCCACCAGTCCTACGCGTTCAACTACCTCGGCCCCACCGGTGTCCAGCGAGACATCGTCTC
>NZ_CANG01000067.1:0-335 GCF_000309315.1 Sedimentibacter sp. B4 | reverse complement strand
GAGGGTGCCAACCAGCCTCAGGCGGCACCGCGACGACGCCGAGGTTCGACATACCTGACCAATCAGGGCGCGCCGCGCCCCACCGAACGAAAGGGTTTTGACGTGGCAGTCACGATCAAGCCGCTCGAGGACCGCATCCTCGTCCAGCCCCTGGAGGCCGAGCAGACCACCGCCTCCGGGCTGGTCATTCCCGACACCGCCAAGGAGAAGCCGCAGGAGGGCAAGGTGCTCGCCACCGGCCCCGGTCGCATCGACGACAACGGCAACCGCATCCCGCTCGACGTCGCGGAGGGTGACGTGGTCATCTTCAGCAAGTACGGCGGCACCGAGGTGAA
>NZ_CANG01000068.1:0-234 GCF_000309315.1 Sedimentibacter sp. B4 | reverse complement strand
CTCGTTGAAGGCGCCGCGGACCTTGGCGATCATCGCGTGGCGGGCGACGAAGCCGATCCGGGAGTGCGACGGGTCGAGCGTGTAGGTGCCGGTCAGGTCCTGCACCCGGGCGATGGTGGCTGTGCTCATTGGGGTTCCTCCGTTAGTTGAAGTCTCAACTAAAAGCATAGGCGCCGACAGTTGATTCGTCAACTACCCCATTCAGCACGTGGCGAAACAACCCTCCCGGGTATG
>NZ_CANG01000069.1:0-219 GCF_000309315.1 Sedimentibacter sp. B4 | reverse complement strand
CTTCGCGTGCGGCCCGACTTCGTCTACACGGACAAGCGTTGTGCCATCTTCATTGACGGCCCTGTTCACGATCGTGGTGACGTGTCCGAGCGCGATGCCGCCGCCGAAGAGCGACTCCTCGACAAGGGCTGGAACGTGATCCGGTTCAGGTACGGCGAAGACTGGCATGCTCTGTTCCACCGCTACATCGATGTCTTCGGAGAAGGACGCCGCAGATGA
>NZ_CANG01000070.1:0-211 GCF_000309315.1 Sedimentibacter sp. B4 | reverse complement strand
TCGCCGTGCTGGTGCTGTACGTCCTGCAACTGCTGCACCTGCCGGAGTCGGCGTACGGCCTGGTGATGGCGTCGTTCGCCGCCGGAGCCCTGCTGGGAGCCGTGCTGACGGCCCGGTTCACCCTGCGGGTCGGCGAGCGGCGCAGCGTGCTGGTTGCGCTGGCGATGTTCGGGGTGTCGACCGTGGTGCTGGGGGTGTGGCCGCAGGTGGT
>NZ_CANG01000071.1:0-202 GCF_000309315.1 Sedimentibacter sp. B4 | reverse complement strand
GCTCCACCAGCGTCTCGTCGAACCGGTCACCCAGACCCCTTCGGAACCCCTCCAGGCGATCGACGCCCGCGCTCATGTCGAGAGGTCCCGCGATGGTGGCGATGCGCTGCCGCCCGAGGCTGACCAGGCGCGCGGCTGCCAACTCCGCTCCACCACGGTTGTCGTTGTCGACGAAGGTGATGCCGGAGGAGTCGAAGGGCCA
>NZ_CANG01000072.1:0-352 GCF_000309315.1 Sedimentibacter sp. B4 | reverse complement strand
TCATTATGTTGCGGGTATCGACAAAGGCTGCAACACGCAGTCCTCTGCCCCGGGCGAGAACGCAGGTGTGCCCGCGCGGGGTTTCAGCGACAAGTATTCAGAGAGGAAGACAGATGTCGCACAAGACCCGGTTCGTTGCGCTCATCGCGGCTGGTGCGCTCGCGCTCCCGCTCGTTGCGTGCTCGAGCACCACCACCCCGGCCGGCACGGGAGGTGCCCAGCTGAAGGACTGCAACGTGGGCATTTCGATGCCCACCCGGACCCTGGAGCGCTGGATCAACGACGGCGCACAGCTGCAGAAGGCACTTCAGGGAGCCGGCTGCACGGTCGACCTCCAGTACGCGGACAACAA
>NZ_CANG01000073.1:0-214 GCF_000309315.1 Sedimentibacter sp. B4 | reverse complement strand
TTACTCGCGCGGCACGACGACGGCTCTCGAGGTCGCGCGTCAGCTGGCGCAGGACGGTGTCTCGATCGAGGTCGTCGACCTGCGTAGCTTGCGCCGCTCGACCGCGAGACGATCTGCGCATCGGTGCGCAAGACGACCCGGGCGGTCGTGTTCGAAGACGACTGGCTCAGCTACGGGATCGGCGCGGAAATCTCCGCCACCATCGGCGAGGGCA
>NZ_CANG01000074.1:0-215 GCF_000309315.1 Sedimentibacter sp. B4 | reverse complement strand
CGTCGGCGTCCTTCGCCACCAGGCCGGTCACCTTGCCGGCGTCGTCGGTGAGGATCTGGGTGGCTGCCGTGGAGAGGAACACGTCCACGCCGCGGCGGCGGGCGTCCGCCTCGAGCAGCTCGATCAGGCGTGCGACCTCGCCCTCGGGCAGGTGCCACGTGGTGAGCTCGCCCGGCTGGTCGAGGGCAGTGACCGTGACGTCCTCGTAGACCGCG
>NZ_CANG01000075.1:0-241 GCF_000309315.1 Sedimentibacter sp. B4 | reverse complement strand
GAGGATACGTTACCGACTCCGTCCGGGCGGCTCAACTTGGCGGGTCGCGATGGGACGGATCCGACCGATTCCGGACGCCGCTCGACTCAGTCCTCGGCGAGGGTGAGTTCCAGGCCGCCGAGGATGTTCGCGCTCAGGTTGTACAGGAACGCGGTCAGCGTGCCGAGAGCCGTGGAGATCACCACGTTGATCACGGCCAGCAGCGCGGTCACGCCGAGCACCTTGTTCGTGCTGATGTAGT
>NZ_CANG01000076.1:0-210 GCF_000309315.1 Sedimentibacter sp. B4 | reverse complement strand
GGGCAGCCGCTGGACGGGTTCACCGCCCTGGACGACCGTCTGGAGACGATCTCCACCGACACCGTGCTGTCCCGGCAGACCGCTTTCGGCCACCGGCACCCGATCAGCGGTGACGTCTCGCTGGTGCACAACCCGCGCGACTTCTCCGAGATCGAGGCTCCGCTCACCGAGGACCAGGCCCGGTCGGGCGCCGGGTCGTGCCTCGACTGC
>NZ_CANG01000077.1:0-236 GCF_000309315.1 Sedimentibacter sp. B4 | reverse complement strand
GGCCAGTGCGAGTTCCAGCAGCAGGATTAGGGTCACCAGCGGATTGCCCAGTACCGCACCCGCTGCGGCCATCGCACCCACCAGCGCCATCACCTGGCGCGCAGGACTGTTCGGCGAGCGCACCAGCGCCAGTCCGGATGCGGTGCCGATCGCCAGCAGCGGGGCCTCGGGGCCGAGCACCGCGCCGAAGACGAGGCTGGCCAGCGCTGCCAGCACCACGGATCCGAGTTCCTTCG
>NZ_CANG01000078.1:0-233 GCF_000309315.1 Sedimentibacter sp. B4 | reverse complement strand
TACTTGTGGCTCGCATGATGCATCGTCGAAGGAGACAGCAGTGAAGCGACTCATCCGCGGCCTGGTTGCCGCGACAATTCCCCTGGCGCTCCTGGCCGGGTGTTCAACCTCCAATCAGCCCGGTGCGGCTTCGACCGCACCGTCCTCCGGCGGTTCGGCATCCGAGAGCGCCACCTCCGGAACCCTGATGAAGCCGACCACCAAGACCGGTCCGTTGCACCTGGCCTATGTGC
>NZ_CANG01000079.1:0-229 GCF_000309315.1 Sedimentibacter sp. B4 | reverse complement strand
TCGGTCGCGACGACTTCGGCGCCATCGTGCGCGGCCACCTCGCCCGCGTGCCGGGGTTCACGTTCCACCCGGAGGTGGTGGACGCGGGCACGGCGTACACGATCGTGGTCGAGCCGCCGGGCACCGACCGCACCTTCTGGCACCACCCCGGCACCAATGCCCTGCTCGACCTCGCCCGGGTGGACCTGGCCGGGGTCGACCTGCTGCACTTCGGTTACCCGTCCCTGAT
>NZ_CANG01000080.1:0-443 GCF_000309315.1 Sedimentibacter sp. B4 | reverse complement strand
GATCCATCTGCTCGGCGACAAGCAGGACAGCCTCGTTAACCGTGACCCCCTGGGCGCCGTACCCGGTCACCGCATACGCCAGCTGCAGCTGCTCGCGCGCCGCACCGACCGATAGGTGCACCTCGCGGCGGCCGTCGAGGCTGATCAGGTACGCCCCGGCATCATCCAGGGCGTCGACCCGCCAGCGTTCCCGGTTCGCATATCGGTGGCCGGCCTCGTCGACGCCGTTGACCCGGGTCGCGACGATGTCGCCTTCGCTGATCGTCTCGGAGGCCCACTCCCCCCGCCGGTGCAGTGGCGATCGTGTCACCGGTCACGATCCCGACCGCGCGTAGCCGGTCGGCGATCAGCCCGTTGAGCTGCTGCACGTCCGCATTGGTGCCGGCGATCACCAACCCCGTGCCGGCATGAGTCCGCTCGGCCCACTCCTGCGTGATCGCCGT
>NZ_CANG01000081.1:0-221 GCF_000309315.1 Sedimentibacter sp. B4 | reverse complement strand
GCTGACACTTCCGAGCCGTGGAACAACGCGATGTTCATGCCTCCGCGGTCGACCCTGAAGCCTCTTGAGAGAAAGCCGTTAGTATTCGCGGGCGCTCGATGCGCGGCTCCCCACAAAGTGAGCCCATCGGTGATGCTCACAGGAGTCAGTCCGCTTTCGGTGAAGATGACGACATTCTGGCTCCACCTGGCAAGCTGATAGAGGCTCGTCGGCCCATACCA
>NZ_CANG01000082.1:0-241 GCF_000309315.1 Sedimentibacter sp. B4 | reverse complement strand
CGGCCGGCTGATCCTTCGTCCGCACAAGAACGTGCCGTTCGTGGCCGAGGAGCAGATCATTGCCGGCAACGTGATCGCCTACGGCGCCACCAGCGGCGAGCTGTTCATCCGTGGCCAGGTGGGGGAGCGCTTCTGCGTCCGCAACTCCGGCGCGATCGCCGTCGTCGAGGGCGTGGGCGATCACGCCTGCGAGTACATGACCGGCGGGGAGGTGCTGATCATCGGGCCGACCGGACGCAAA
>NZ_CANG01000083.1:0-241 GCF_000309315.1 Sedimentibacter sp. B4 | reverse complement strand
CCCCGTAAAGGTTGGCCATCAGCAGCCCGAACTGGGCGGCGAGGCCTGAGAAGGTGCCGAAGGTCATGATGTAGAGCAGGGTCATCCACCAGGTGTCCTGGTTGGTGAAGATGTCGAACTGCTGGCGGATGTTCGCCTTGACCGGCACGGCCTTGAGGTACTGCCAGGCGACCCAGGCGCCGATCAGGATGAACGGCAGCCACACGAAGGACGCGGCCTGGTACCAGACCTCCCGGTCGGA
>NZ_CANG01000084.1:0-342 GCF_000309315.1 Sedimentibacter sp. B4 | reverse complement strand
CCGGCCGCCACCAGAACCTGCAGTTCTCGGTACTTCAGATCCTGCCGCGCACCGCCACCGCGGACGAAGTCATCGCAGTCGAGGCTCTGTACAAACGCAAGCTCCTGACGAAGGAGTTCGGCTTGAATGCCAACTGACCGGGGGTTGCAGACAAGCGGGTGTCGCCGGGTCAGCGTGCCGCCTCGAGGGCGAGCGAGACCTCGTTCAGGACGAGAGGGCCACGGTGTCGGTACTGCTTGGACACCGCGAACATCTCGACCACCCGCGTCACACTCTGCAGATTAGGGCCTGACGCCCGTCCGCCGGGCTCAGCGGTAGCGCAGTCCGTGACCGAACCCGAAC
>NZ_CANG01000085.1:0-2580 GCF_000309315.1 Sedimentibacter sp. B4 | reverse complement strand
CTGCCAACCACATCCAGAATACTGCACCTGGTCCGCCTGCTGCAATAGCTGTTGCTACTCCGGCAATGTTTCCTGTTCCAACTGTAGCAGCCAAAGCTGTAGCTACTGCCTGGAAAGCTGTTACTTCTCCTTCACCTTTGTTTTCTTTAGAGAACATTTTTAACAGTGTATTTTTTAGGATATAACCAAGTTTAAAAATTGAAAAAAATCCGGTTTTTGCTGACAGGAAGAGTCCTGCTCCAACAATTAAAACGAGAATAGGTGGTCCCCACACAATACCGTTGATGGTGTTGTTAATGTTCATTATTGTTTCCATAAATACCTCCAAAATTTAATTTGTGTTAATATTTTTACCAATAATAATTTAAAAAACAAAATTTTAATAAAGACTGAAAAAACAAATGTTTTCCCGCCAAAAACAAGCTTTGGTATAAATGCGAAATACAACGAGAGTCATTTAAATATTGCAAAATCATAAATTATGCAGTCTGCCAAAAAGCAAGGCTTCATTATAGAGTGAAGTGTTTTTGCCGTAACATATGTTCTAACATTTGCTGCAAGCTGCGGCAACAGCTTTGGGTGGTAACTCCATAGCGCAGAACAAAGAACATTAATAGAAGTGTTAAAAGGAAAAGTAAAGGTGAGAATTATGGTAGAGCGATTATAAGTCAGACAGGCGGTTCCGCATAATTTTGTCTATTCTCAAAGGTGTAACTGCATCATAGTTCCTCCCGTATGTTTTGAGAAAACAAACAATAAATAACGTTTGCTTTTAAATTATAGCATATAATACAGCAGTGTTCAATTATAATATAATGAAAAAAACTTCATAATAATTAATTAGTATGTGGGTTTTTATCTTTGAAAAAGCAGAGAATTAAAATTTTTCCATAAAAAATATTATATTTTACATTTATTTAACAGAAAGTTAATTAAATAACATTTGCCTCTTACAAATAGAAGTGCGAAATGGTTTTCAAATTCCACATTTTTCAATATTTTATCGTTTCATTAAACATATGTTGCCGTTTCTGAGTGTTTTATGTATCTATTATGATGAATAATATGGTTAATTGACTAAATTTCTGTACAATTCACGAGAATTTCATAACAATATTTCATATGGAATAAAAGTTGTAATAAACATTTCGTTGTGATATTATTCATTTATACATATGAGAGGGCATATTATGAGTAAAATTAAAATTGAACCAATGAAAGAACCAAACAAACTGATTAATTATTGGAAGAAAGAAAAATTTGCAGTCATATGCATCTTAATTTTTGGACTTGCCTACAATGTATCAATGGTTTTAGGTCCTGTCTACCAAGGAAAACTCATAGATTCCATTGCAGAAGGAACATTGGAACAAGTAATTTTTTCTTCTGTTAGATTTATTTTAATAATTGCAGTAATACAGACTTTCAGATACTTCAAGCGTTTTTACATACGACGTTTTGCCAATCGCACCAGTGCTGTAATGCGCTTTATGATACAATAACATAATGCATGAAACTGCTGAAAAGTTGGACCAGGAAAATGCAGGAAACCTAATGACAAGGGCTATATCCGACGTGGAATTTTGTGTGGAAGGAATGCGTAAGTTTACAACTGAGGTTTTTGACACCGGTGTAATGATGGCAGCGTATTTTGTCTCCATGCTTTTTTATGATGTAAAATTAACACTGTTATCAATTATATTTATACCTGCAGCAATGCTTCTTGCCGAAAAACTTAAAGTTAAAATATACAAGTATTCTATGGAATATAGAAAAAAAAGCAGTGAGGTTGCTGAAGTTACTTACAGCACGATTGAAAATGCAATGCTTTTCAGAATAAGCGGCATGGAAGAAACAAACAGAAAAAATTATGAAAAGGAAATAAATGACCTTAAGAACAAGACAGTTAAAGCTAATCTACTTGAAAATTCCATGCATCCAATTTATAATGCCATTGCCATGTCAGGAATTATTATTGTAATTTACATGGGTGGAAATATGGTTATAAGAGGTAGCTGGACAATAGGAACTTTTACTGCATATGCTGCAATGTTCGGAGATTTGGCCATAAAAGCAAGCAAGGCAGCAAAACTCTTCAATACAGTTCAGAAATCAAGGCCTTCATGGAACAGAATAAAAGATTATCTGACAGAATATAAACAAGATGAAAAGAAGTTGTTCACAACAAAAGAAAATATAACATTAACCGTTGATAAATTATTTTTCAGATATCCGGGAACTGAAGAGAATATAATTGAGAATATTACATTTGAAGGAAGACAAGGAGAAATAATAGGCATAACCGGGCCTGTTGCATGCGGAAAATCTACTCTTGGAATAGCATTTCTAGGCCTATATTCATACGGTGGGAGCATCAAGATTAATGGAAGGGAATTAAAGAACTATTCTGCACCGGAGAGAAGTGAGATGATTTCTTATTTGAGCCACAAGCCACAGCTTTTGTCTGACACCATATACAACAACATAACCCTTGGAAGCAAAATGGAAATTGATGAAGTTTTAAAAGATGTATGCTTCAATCAGGATATGACTGAAATGTCAGAGGGACAAAATACCAGA
>NZ_CANG01000086.1:0-204 GCF_000309315.1 Sedimentibacter sp. B4 | reverse complement strand
GCCGCAGCTCTCCGCGGACGACCAGGCCGTCGTGGCTCACCTGATCGACGAGGCCGCGGTGGAGCTCGAGGTGGACTTCAGCGGGCACGAGCACGACTGAGCGGCGTTGAGATCCCGGCGTTCGCCGGACTGCCGGGGGTCAGCGGACCACCATGGCGATGCCACCGAAGGCCGGCAGTTCCACCGTGAAGCCGCCGAGGGCGT
>NZ_CANG01000087.1:0-323 GCF_000309315.1 Sedimentibacter sp. B4 | reverse complement strand
CAGTGGCTGTTCCTGCGCTTCTACGAGCGGGGGCTGGCCTACCGCAAGGACAGCTACGTCAACTGGTGCCCGAACGACCAGACCGTGCTGGCCAACGAACAGGTCGTGCAGGGGCTGTGCGAGCGCTGCGGCGCGCTGGTGACCAAGCGCAAGCTGACCCAGTGGTACTTCAAGATCACCGACTACGCCCAGCGGTTGCTGGACGACATGGCACTGATCGAGGGCAAGTGGCCGGACCGGGTGCTGGCGATGCAGCGCAACTGGATCGGACGCTCCGAGGGCGCCTGGGTCGACTTCTCGATCGAGGGGCGCGGGGAGCCGGA
>NZ_CANG01000088.1:0-240 GCF_000309315.1 Sedimentibacter sp. B4 | reverse complement strand
GCCGCGGTTCCCCGTACGCGACGTGGTCGGGCGCCGGACACCGTCCTGCTCGTTCATCCGACGTCCTCAGGCGATACCCCAGCCCGCGCACCGTGACGATCCGGAAGCCTGAGTCCTCGCCGAATCGGTCCCGCAAGCGGTTGATGTGCACATCGAGGGTGCGGGAGTTGCCGTCGAACGCGTAGCCCCACACCTCGTCGAGAATGAACTCCCTGGTGAGCGTCCGTCCCTTGTGCCCGG
>NZ_CANG01000089.1:0-341 GCF_000309315.1 Sedimentibacter sp. B4 | reverse complement strand
AAGAAGGTGAATGGGTAGATGAAAGCAGTGCACTTCGGAGCAGGGAACATCGGTCGCGGGTTTGTCGGCCTGCTGCTGCACAACGCCGGTTACGACCTGGTGTTCGCGGACGTCGTCGAGTCGCTGATCCAGCGGCTGAAGGACGCGGACAGCTACGTCGTGCACGAAGTCGGGGAGGACCCGCGGACCCAGGAGGTCCGCGGGTTCTCCGCCCTCAACTCAGCGACCGAGCCGGAAGAGCTCGTCGCAGCCATCGCGTCCGCCGACATCGTCACCACGGCGGTGGGTGCGCACATCCTGAAGTTCGTCGCACCGGCGATCGCCGCAGGCATCGCGGCGCG
>NZ_CANG01000090.1:0-212 GCF_000309315.1 Sedimentibacter sp. B4 | reverse complement strand
CCGAACAGGTCGAAGTAGTGCGTCGCCATGGCCCGCACGGCGCCGGAGACGCTTCGGAACATCGACGGCGGATCCCACTCGTCCCGTTCGGCCGCGTCGATGAGAACTTGTGCGCGGCGCGCATGTAGGTGCGCTTGAGGTCGGTGGAGATGTTGATCTTCGAGACCCCCGCCGCGATCAGGAGCCGGAACTCCGCCTGGGTCAGGCCGGTA
>NZ_CANG01000091.1:0-405 GCF_000309315.1 Sedimentibacter sp. B4 | reverse complement strand
CCGCGATCGTGCTCAGCGCGGGTGTGTTGCTCACGCTGGTCAGCTACGTGCTCGGGGCGATCGCAGCCGACGACCCGTTCGGCCGCGTCGTCGAGATCATCGGCAGCCTGATCGACCTCCTGCTCAAGGCCGTCGGCGCCGGCGCGCTCTGGGTGCTGCTACGCGGCGTGACGGCAGGACGGATCGACACCGCGCCCCCCGCACCGGTCGTGGAGGAGACGCCCGAGGTAGAGGCCGGCCCGGTCGAGCCGGATGTCCCGCAACCGGACGACCTGGCAGCGCAGCGAGGCTGCGGGCGCGGTCTGGCAGACCGCCGATGACGCCGCCGCAGGGGGCGCCAGGGGCCTCGCGGATGCCCGAGAGCCGCCCCCCGGCCATCTTCCGCGACGAGGCCGGAACGCCGGC
>NZ_CANG01000092.1:0-231 GCF_000309315.1 Sedimentibacter sp. B4 | reverse complement strand
TTGGACGACGCGATCGCGATCTTGCTGCCCACAAGGGCATTCGTGAGCGTGGACTTGCCGGCGTTCGGGCGGCCCACGAAGCAGGCGAAGCCAGAGTGAAGGGGGTCATGAGCTCCTTCTTGCGGATTCCTCGGCGAGCTTCGCCGCCGCCTCTGCGGCCGGGTCGTCGTCGTCGACGACCAGCGAGGCCAGCACGGTCTGGATGGTGTGACGGCGGTCGGACCCGCGCTC
>NZ_CANG01000093.1:0-310 GCF_000309315.1 Sedimentibacter sp. B4 | reverse complement strand
CTCCAGTAGCCGAGGTTCGCCCAGGGGTTGTCGGGTTCGGGCACCTCCCAGTCGATTCCGCTGCGGGAGATGCGGTAGGGGTTGTAGCCGTCGACGGTGGTCGCGTTGACGAAGATGCAGATCATGTTCTCCAGGTAGTCGGGGTGCGACCAGGCCAGGGCCTCCCAGTTCTGGAAGATGTCCCGCCAGTTCCCCTGATAGCCGACGATCGGCCCACCGGAGGGGTCGAGGAGGCGGATCTCGAAGCGGTTCCACGGTCGGCTCGGGTCGCCGTGGCGCCGGCTGAACATCAAGGGCAGGTATTCCCGGG
>NZ_CANG01000094.1:0-211 GCF_000309315.1 Sedimentibacter sp. B4 | reverse complement strand
CCAACCCCGTCCTGCTGCTCGGGCTGTTCCCCGTGCTACCGGGTGCACTGCCGTCCCTGCTCGCCACGCTGAGCACGCTGGTCTCGGCCGTGGTGCTGCTCTTCATCGGAGCAGCGGCCGACCGGTCCGCGCACCCGCACCGCTGGCTGGGCGCAACCGCATGGCTCGGTGCGGCCGCAGGCTCGTTGATGTTCCTGCTGATGGGCAGCAA
>NZ_CANG01000095.1:0-218 GCF_000309315.1 Sedimentibacter sp. B4 | reverse complement strand
AGAAGAAGAGAAGGACAATAGCTATGCCGAAGATGAAGACGCACTCGGGCGCCAAGAAGCGCTTCCGGGTGACCGGCTCGGGCAAGGTCATGCACCGCCAGGCCGGCAAGATGCACCTGAACGAGCACAAGCCGACCAGCCAGACCCGTCGTCTCGACGGCGACAAGGTCGTGGCTCCGGGCGACGCCAAGAAGGCCCGTCGCCTGCTGGGCAAGTAC
>NZ_CANG01000096.1:0-220 GCF_000309315.1 Sedimentibacter sp. B4 | reverse complement strand
ACCTTCATCAACATCTGGTCGGGCTATCCCTTCTACATGACCAGCCTGCTTGCCGGGCTGCAGGGCATCCCCGCCGACTACTACGAGGCCGCCCAGGTCGACGGCGCCAGCCCCTGGCAGCGCTTCGTCAGCATCACGTTGCCCCAGCTGAGCCGATCATCATCTCGATGGCGCTCCTGGACTTCATCTGGACGACCCAGCAGTTCGCGCTGATCTGGAT
>NZ_CANG01000097.1:0-221 GCF_000309315.1 Sedimentibacter sp. B4 | reverse complement strand
CCCGTGTCGGACGGGTCGGTCGCGGCCAGTTCGGCCTTCAGCCTCGCGAGTTCGACCTTGTCGTCGGAGAGCGCCTGTTGGGCATCGTCGACCGCGGCCTGGAGCGGCGCGATGATCTCCGCCTGCTGCTGGACCACCAGGGCGTAGCTCTGCTCGGCGATGGACAGCAGCCGGTTCGCGTTGGTCAGCGCCTGCGAGGCGGCGGCGACCGAGGCCGCGTC
>NZ_CANG01000098.1:0-240 GCF_000309315.1 Sedimentibacter sp. B4 | reverse complement strand
TGTTCCGCAGCCGTACGGGCTTGTATGAGGAAGTCCGTTGGCACACGCTCGCCGTCGTCGTCGTGCTACGTTCACGCACAATGCGCCAATTACCGGCCAATCAGGGCGCGACTCTGACATTGGCACGGTTGTTCACTCCTCACCCCGAAAGGACGCGCAGCTCGATTCAGCGACGGCCCGCACCCTGGGTTGTCAAAGCTACGGCGCAGACGCATCTATTACTCATCGCGCAGATCAAGA
>NZ_CANG01000099.1:0-349 GCF_000309315.1 Sedimentibacter sp. B4 | reverse complement strand
CCGCTACGTCGGCACCGCTGCCGTCGAGGACGACGGCGTCGATCTGGACGAGAAGGTCAAGCTCCTAACTAGCGGGGTTAGTGGCCGCCCTGGACGAGTCCGCCCGGCTCGACGCCGTGGTCCGGGAGCAGTTGGCGAGGCTGTGGTGACGACCACTGTGGTTGACCTCCTTGGCCGAGGCGCGACGTTGAAGACCGGGCCGTTCGGCACGACACTCGCCGCCAGCGAGTACGCCGACGACGGCGTGCCAGTGGTCTCCGTCGGGGAGGTTGGAGACGGGGCCTTGGTGATTGGCGAGCGCACCCGGCGGGTGAACGATGCCGTCACGCGCAGGCTTCCGGAATACCTG
>NZ_CANG01000100.1:0-633 GCF_000309315.1 Sedimentibacter sp. B4 | reverse complement strand
CGGGCGATGTTGCCCCGCGGATCCAGCTCCAGGTGGAGCTGCTCGACCACGCCGGCGCGCTGCGGGCCGGTGAAGCCCATCGCGAGCAGCACCAGCTGGGCGGGCAGGAACCGCTCCGTGCCGGGGACCACCTCGAAGCGGCCATCGACCATGGCCACCTCGTTCACGTTCAGCCCGCTCACGTTGCCGGAGTCGTCCCCGGTGAACTCGGTGGTCGAGACCGAGTACAGCCGCTCGCCGTCCTCCTCGTGGGCCGAGGACACCCGGTAGATCATCGGGTAGGTCGGCCACGGCTGGTTCGACGGACGCGCCTGGGGCGGAGTCGGCATGATCTCCAGCTGGGTCACCGAGCGGGCACCCTGCCGGATCGAGGTGCCCAGGCAGTCCGCGCCGGTGTCGCCGCCACCAATGATCACGACGTCCTTGTGGTGCGCGGTGATCTGGTCCTCGATCTCCTGGCCCAGCGCTGCCCGGTTGGCCTGGGGCAGGAACTCCATCGCCTGGTGGATCCCGGCGAGCTCGCGGCCGGGCACCGGCAGGTCGCGCGCCACCGTGGAACCGATCGCGAGCACGATCGCGTCGAAGCGCTCGAGCAACTGCTCGCCGGTGATGTCGGTGCCGATGTCGACGCCG
>NZ_CANG01000101.1:0-435 GCF_000309315.1 Sedimentibacter sp. B4 | reverse complement strand
CGGCGGAGATGGAGGCGGTGGCCGCGATCTGCTCGCGCGTCTCGATCTCGATGGCCTGCTCGCCGAGCTGCGCGACGATCGCGGTGACGGCCTTCTCGATGCCCTTCTTCAGGCCCATCGGGTTGGCGCCGGCGGTGACGTTGCGCAGGCCCTCACGGACCATCGCCTGGGCGATCACGGTCGCGGTGGTGGTGCCATCACCGGCGACGTCGTCGGTCTTCTTGGCGACCTCCTTGACCAGCTCGCGCCGATCTTCTCGAAGGGATCCTCCAGTTCGATCTCCTTGGCGATCGAAACGCCATCATTGGTGATCGTGGGGGCGCCCCACTTCTTCTCCAGGACCACGTTGCGGCCCTTGGGGCCGAGGGTCACTCGCACGGCATCGGCGAGGGTGTTCATCCCCCGCTCCAGGCCGCGGCGCGCCTCGACATTGAA
>NZ_CANG01000102.1:0-238 GCF_000309315.1 Sedimentibacter sp. B4 | reverse complement strand
CCGCGCGCAACATGCAGCTGATCCAGCCGAAGGTGAAGGCGCTCAACGACAAGTACGGCCACGATCGGGAGCGTCTTGGCCAGGAGACGATGAAGCTGTACAAGGAGGAGGGCGTCAACCCGATGGCGTCCTGTCTGCCGCTGTTGCTGCAGATGCCGATCTTCCTGGCGCTGTTCTACGTGCTGAACAGCGTGTCCCGGACGCCGGACCAGGCGCTGGGCTATTTCTTCCAGCAGAA
>NZ_CANG01000103.1:0-251 GCF_000309315.1 Sedimentibacter sp. B4 | reverse complement strand
GGCGTCGGAGGCGACGCGGAACCGTTCCAGCAGGTCGGCGAACAGCGTGGCGTCCCAGCGCGGGCAGGAACGGGGCGATCGCCGCTGCGGCTCCGCGCGCGGTCCACTCGGGGATCACCGTGAGCTGGTCGAAGACCACCCCCGTCCCGGCCAGGTCGATCCCGGGACGGACCCGGCCGTCCCGGCCCTGTCGCACCGAGCCCGCGTCGGGCCGGACGAGCCCGAGCACGGACTTCAGCAGGGTGGTCTTG
>NZ_CANG01000104.1:0-227 GCF_000309315.1 Sedimentibacter sp. B4 | reverse complement strand
ACTTCAACTCGCTGATGATCACCAGCGCGACGCTGGGTGCCCTGCACAAGGTCGGGCTCACCGGGGTGGGGGAGTCGGTCGACGTCGCCATGTACGAGACCCTGCTCGCGATCGGCCAGTACTACCTGGTCGACTACCTGAACGCCGGCGTGGTCTGGCCGCGTCCGGGCGCCCGCAACCAGAACCTGTGCGCCATCGGCGAGTACCGCTGCGCGGACGGCTTCATC
>NZ_CANG01000105.1:0-412 GCF_000309315.1 Sedimentibacter sp. B4 | reverse complement strand
CGCCGTTAGCCGACGCCGAGGCTATTGCTGCGCTCACCGCCGCTCTTCCAAACATCGAGACGTCGCCACAGAAGGAGACGCTGGAGCGGGTCAGCGCGGCCACCGCCAGACTTCAGGGAAGGCTAGCCGCGCTGCTTGCGGAGGCGGTGACTGCCGTCGACGAGGCGGAGGCGGAAGTTGCGGGGGCCAAGGCTGCTTGGAAGGTAGCAACCGACCCCCAACGCGATGGGCACGCCGAGGTCCTCCGACAGTTGGTTGAGGATGGACATGACCCCGACAAGTACCTGACGACGACCAAGGCGCTCGAGGTACTCAAGGCGAAGGAGCAGCGGCGCCCCGGGATTGCGACCCGTATCTCGGGCTTGCATGCCGAACGAACCGATCTCCTCGGACAACTTGCAGCGATCGAGAC
>NZ_CANG01000106.1:0-315 GCF_000309315.1 Sedimentibacter sp. B4 | reverse complement strand
TGACCAGGACACCGCGGACGCCCTGCTCGGCGAGCAGGCGGAGGAACTGCGCCTCCCGCTGCGGATCCTCGTCGGACGAGCACAGGATCAGGGTGTGGTCGTCATCGGCGAGGCGGTCCTCGATGCCACGGGCGAGTTCGGTGTAGTACGGGTTGCCCACGTCCATCACGATCACGCCGACGGTGCGGGACACCCCCGCCCGCAACTGCCGCGCGGACGCGTTGCGGTGGAAGTTGAGCTGCGCCATCGCTTGCTCGACCTTGACGCGGGTCTTCTCTGTGACCGACTCGGGCCGGTTCAGCACGTTCGAGACGG
>NZ_CANG01000107.1:0-207 GCF_000309315.1 Sedimentibacter sp. B4 | reverse complement strand
AACTACCCGCAGCTCACGATCCGGGTCTCCGGCTACGCGGTGAACTTCACCAGGCTGACCCGCGAGCAGCAACGGGACGTGCTCTCCCGGACGTTCCACGAGGCGCTCTGAGTGACCGCACTCCCGGCGACCTCCACGGACCTGCCAGGGTCTGGTGCGGCTATGAGCGCACCAGACCCTGGCAACACCGCACGGTGGGCGGGGCGG
>NZ_CANG01000108.1:0-230 GCF_000309315.1 Sedimentibacter sp. B4 | reverse complement strand
GACCCTCCCAGCGCCTGCGGAACGGTCACCTTGACCGCCTTGGAGGCGCCGGTGACGTCGATCACCTGGTAGCTGGTGCGGGACACCTTCTTCAGTGCCAGCGACCCGAAGATCGACTGGACGTAGCCCTTCAGCACGCGGGTGCCGTCGATCCTGCGCACCTCGTTCGATCGGCCGGTGTCGGCAAGGTAGTAGGCGCCGCTCAACTGCTCGACGTACGGCGTGGTCGG
>NZ_CANG01000109.1:0-241 GCF_000309315.1 Sedimentibacter sp. B4 | reverse complement strand
CAGCGAGTTCGAGCCGTCCGCGGCGTAGGCCTCCGCGCCCTTCGGCAGGTCGGGCGAGACGTACGGGCTGAGGATGCCGGCGCCGATCGCGCGCCCGGCGAAGGTGTTGTCGATGCCGTAGACCACGTCGCCCATCGGGGCGTCCTTGGTCAGGATCAGCTGGTTCACCACCGTCCCCACATCGCCCGGCGCGACGTAGGTCACCTCGTAGCCGGTCTCGGAGGCGAACTTCGCGATCGTC
>NZ_CANG01000110.1:0-220 GCF_000309315.1 Sedimentibacter sp. B4 | reverse complement strand
CGACCTGATGACGACCGTCCCCGGACTGTTCGTCGGAGGCGAGGCGGGCTCGGGCTACCACGGAGCCAACCGCCTGGGTGCGAACTCACTGCTGTCGGCCTGCGTCGACGGGTGGTTCACCCTGCCACTGTCCGTACCGAACTACCTGGCACGCGTCCTGAGGCAACCCCTCCTGCCCGCGGACGCCCCCGCGGCGGCGTCCGCAGTCGCCGAAGTACAG
>NZ_CANG01000111.1:0-247 GCF_000309315.1 Sedimentibacter sp. B4 | reverse complement strand
CCGGCGCCCCGCCCGGCGGCGCGCTCAACCTGGGCCTGTTCGGAGCCCCGATGGCAGCACCCGCGACCGAGGCGGCGGCCGCGACGACCGCAGTGGTCGACCGTCCGATCTGGCTCGACCCCGAGGATCTGGCCAAGTGCAACGACTGCGCAACCTGCTACCAGGAGCTGCCGCAGCTGTTCGAGAAGGCCACGATCGTCGTGGACGGGAGTCCCCGCACGGTCGGCCGGATGCGGCCCGACGCCCT
>NZ_CANG01000112.1:0-216 GCF_000309315.1 Sedimentibacter sp. B4 | reverse complement strand
CTCCCCGCTCGGCGCGTCCGGGCGTCCGGCCCATTCGAGGGCGACCACGTCGAGGCTGCAGACACCACGGACGGGGATCCCGAGTGCCTCTGCCATCGTGACCGCTGCGGCCACGCCGACCCGCAGTCCCGTGAAGGGCCCCGGACCGACGCCCACCGCGATGCCGGACAACTCCGCAGGTTTCGCACCCGCCTCGGCGAGAACGCGACGCACCAG
>NZ_CANG01000113.1:0-240 GCF_000309315.1 Sedimentibacter sp. B4 | reverse complement strand
CGCCGTGATCGGGTTGTGGATGTGGCGCCAGCCCGAGCCGACGCTGGACTCCCCCGTCCCGGGCGACCTGGAGACGGCGGACCCTTCCTGACCCCGCGGTCTCGCACGGGCGTTGCCACACTCGCCGCCCGCGGTTCGCCCTGATCAGCATCCGCCGTGATGGGCTCTCTGCGCCGTTCGGGCTATTCGCCGGTCATGCCGAGCGCTTGTGCGAGATCGGGGCCGACGATGATTCGGGGG
>NZ_CANG01000114.1:0-218 GCF_000309315.1 Sedimentibacter sp. B4 | reverse complement strand
GGATGGACGCGAAGGCGCTCGCCATGCTGGGCGTACTGGCCGCGGTCGGCACGATCCTGCGTCCGCTCAGCGCGGGGACGGCGGGTTTCGAGCTGGTCTTCTTCATCATGATCCTCGCCGGGCGGGTGTTCGGGGCCGGCTTCGGCTTCACCCTCGGCGCGATCACCCTGTTCACGTCCGCACTGATCACGTCCGGGGTCGGGCCGTGGCTGCCCTAC
>NZ_CANG01000115.1:0-1647 GCF_000309315.1 Sedimentibacter sp. B4 | reverse complement strand
AGGATAATCAAAGGATCCCAGCTTCCTGTCATTAATGCACTGGTTGATTTATGCAATGCTGTTTCCATAGAAAATGGCATATCATTGGGAGGACATGACCTCAGGGATATACACCAGGACCTTGAAGTTAGATACAGCAGAAAAGGCGACATTTTTCTACCTTTTGGTGCCAATGAATATGAGGATGTTTCTGAAGGAGAGCTTGTTTTTACCAGCGGCAATGTTGTGCAGACGTTAAAGTGGGTGTGGAGGCAAAGCGAGCTTGGGAAGCTTACCAATGAAAGCAGCAATGTATTTTTTCAATTGGTTGGCTTTGAATACAATGAAGATTCAACATTAAAAAAATCAATGGATGAAATAGAAAATTTGGTAATAAAAAGATTCAACGGAAAAGTAAAGAGATTTCTGGTTGATATGAACAATGATTCCATTGAATTCTAATATTTATTTATTACCCCAAAAACTTACTAATAGTACGAAAATTATTATGTATCTGTGTTACAACCTTGATACAGAAATATAATAAATATATTGTATAAAATGGAGGGAAAAAAATGAAAAACAAAAGTATGCTAAGAGTATTAGCATTGGTGGTTGTATTGAGCATGATTTTTACCACAGCAGCATTTGCTACACCGGGGAATAAAAAAGTCAGAGATGAAAAAAGCTATAAAATTGCTGTTGAATCACTGATTCAAAAGGAAATAATGAAAGGGAATGGACATGGTGATTACGGTTTAGAAGGTAATGTAAAACGTGGGGATGTTATCGTCATGATTGTAAGAGCCTTTGATATTGAAATCACCAATGAAGAGTTAGGTGAAAACTTTCTTGATATTGCAAAAGATGAGTACTTTTACGGTCCTGTAAAAGCTGCTAAGGAGCTTGGTATTGCAAAGGGAGATGGTAAGTATTTCAAACCAAACAAACCTGTTACAATTCAAGAAGCAATATGGCTCATTGAGAGAGCGGAACAGTTGCTGGATGATGATCTTGATATTGAAGAAGAAGATTTAGACGTATTGTTTGATGAAAATGAACTGAATAAATTTGCAAAAAGAAAAGATATCGCATTGATGCTTCATTATATGATGACAGGCGAGAATGACTATGACGAAGATGAAAATGAAGATGAAGACGATGATGATGTTGAAGATGACGAAATCGATGATATTAAATTTGAAATAGATGAAGACGAAGTACTTGCGTTTACATCAGCAGATAATAACTTAAAAGATTCAATTGAAGATATTCTGGAAGATTTTGACGAAGACATAGAATATGTAAAATTTGATTATCCAAAAAACGGCACACTTTATTATGAATATAATGCCAATAGCAACGAGAAAGATTTGGTAACAAAAAATACAAAGTATTATTTAGATGGTACTGGCAATTTGCTTGAAAAAATCACATTTGTTCCTAAGAGTGATTTCAGCGGCACAGTAAATATCAGCTACTATGCATATGATGATGAAGGCGAATATTATTCAGGCAAAATCATAATTACAGTTGTAGATGATGAAGATGAAGATCTTGCTTTAATCAAATATACAACTAATGAAAACATTGTAAAAGAATTCGAAGACGACCTTGACAGCAACATGGATGAAGTGAAATTTGTTCAGCCTAGTGACAAAAAGGGAA
>NZ_CANG01000116.1:0-238 GCF_000309315.1 Sedimentibacter sp. B4 | reverse complement strand
TGCTCGGGGCCGCCCTGCACATCAACCCGATCGTCGACGCCGCAGCCGAGCCGACGCCCTCCGGCAACCTCGCCCAGGCACCGAGTTCTCCGGCCAGCCCGCCCCGCTCGCCGGCCGCGGAACAGGCCCGGGCGAACCTGCGTCCGACCCGGTCCCAGGCCAGTCCCGCCGAGGAGGAGCCCGAGGTGGAGCCGAGCCGTGACGACGCCGTGGTCGCGGAGGACTCCGCGTCCGCGGA
>NZ_CANG01000117.1:0-208 GCF_000309315.1 Sedimentibacter sp. B4 | reverse complement strand
ACCTCGTCGCCGGCCGGACGGGCCCGGCGGGTCAGTGCCCGCAGTCGGGCCTGCAGTTCCTCGAAGGAGAACGGCTTGGCCATGTAGTCGTCGGCGCCGGCGTCCAGGCCGTCGACCCGGTCGCCCACCGCGTCCCGGGCGGTGAGGACGAGGATCGGCACGTCGTTGCCGGACGCGCGCAGTGAGCGGGTGGTCTCCAGCCCGTCGA
>NZ_CANG01000118.1:0-225 GCF_000309315.1 Sedimentibacter sp. B4 | reverse complement strand
CCGGATGTGGTCGTACTCGTCCGGGTGGATGGCGACGATCCACGGCGCCTGCAGCTCCTCGCAGAGGTCCGCGATCCCCTGGAACATGGCGTAGTCGCTGATGTTGAACGCCGGAACGGCGAAGCCCGCCTCGTTGGCGACCTTCAGAACGCCGTCTCCGCTGGTAAGCATGTGATTTCTCCTTGATGTGGGTTTTCCGTGGGTAGGTCTAGGTCAGTTCTTCAC
>NZ_CANG01000119.1:0-208 GCF_000309315.1 Sedimentibacter sp. B4 | reverse complement strand
TGCAGTTGCTGCACGGCACGGTCCAGCACTACGCGTGGGGTACCACCGACGCGATCCGTGCCGCCATCCACCGCGTCGTCGAACTCGCCGAACCACGCCCGGAATACGTAGTGAAGCTGGTCGTCACCCGCGGCGTCGAGGGCTCCGGCACAGCCACCTGCTGGGTGATCCCGCTCACGCTGCCCGACGACTTCGCCGGCGAGCGCGC
>NZ_CANG01000120.1:0-236 GCF_000309315.1 Sedimentibacter sp. B4 | reverse complement strand
GGGCCGACCGCATTGGCTCCCCGGTCGAACATGCCTTGCAGCCCGCCGAACGGGATCGTGACCTCGCTGATCAGGTTGTTCCACACATGAAGGGCGACCGCGGCCTCCAGCCCCCCGGTTCGCCAGATCAGCACCGAGCAGGTCAGGCCCACCGTGAAGTAGTAGATGTTGAGCCAGACGTTGTCGGCGGCGTGTAGCACCATGAACAGCGCGGAGGACGCCACGGCCGCAACCAC
>NZ_CANG01000121.1:0-640 GCF_000309315.1 Sedimentibacter sp. B4 | reverse complement strand
CGGGGCTCGGGAAAGGCCCTCACCGTCCTCACCCGCAGCATCCTGGTCGCCGCTGAGCTGGCGGACGAGGCCGGCATGGACATCTTCGTCCTCGGCGGCCGCCTCAAGACCTCGGAGATGGTCACGTCGAGTTCGACCATGGCCGATGACCTGCGGCACTTCAACGTGGACACCTACGTCATGGGCATCAGTGGGGTCGATGCCCTCCGCGGGCTCACCGACTACGACCCCGACGAGAGCGCAGGCAAGCGGCAGGCTTTGGAACGATCCGACCGTGTACTGCTCGCGTTCGACCAGACCAAGCTCGGACGGGTCCTGCTCTCCCAAGTGGCGGATCTCGCCGACGTCGACATCGTGGTCACCGACGCCGACCCGGAGCACGAAGTCATCAAGGCGATGCCTCCCACCGTCTCGGTGGTGCTGGTGAAACCCCAGTCTGAGCTGGCCCGGCCGGCCTAGGCCTCCCAACCGCAGGCGACGAATCATGCCCATCAACACCGGCACGCCGGCGCCCGAAGCCTCACCGGCCCATCGGCAGCTGACCCCACCCTTCTTCGAAGTTGGCCCGAAGAACCTGCTACGTCTGCCCGACATCCTGGAGGTCGCGAAGGCTGCGCAGAGCGCTGGCGAGCACGACAGA
>NZ_CANG01000122.1:0-891 GCF_000309315.1 Sedimentibacter sp. B4 | reverse complement strand
TCCTCCAAGGTGCTCAAGACCCTGAAGTCGGCGAAGATCCCGTTCAAGTGCGCGGCCTTCCCGATGCACACCAAGCTGATCCTGATCGGCCCCAAGTACTCCAACAGCGGGCGCATCCTGACCGGCACCGCCAACATGTCGGTCGCCGGCCTGCGCTACAGCGAGGAGCATGTGATCACGATCGACACCAGACGTGCCGTCGGGGAGTACCAGGAGTCGGCACAACGGCTCTTCGGTGAGTACATGACCCAGTGGTACGAACTGTCCCAGGGCGGAAGGACGTGCAAGTGACGCCGCAACCAGGAAGTGGCTTCGTCCCCTGGCCGCGGTGCTGGTCACCGCTGTGATCGGGGTCGGCCTCACCGCCGCCACCCCGCAGAGCGCCGTCGCCGACACGTCGGTGCCCGGCAAGCCCGCCCGCACCGGCTCGGTCGGGTACGACTCGATGGTCGTCGCCTGGGACCGGCGTGTCCGGAGCCCTCGGCTACCAGGTGGAGTGGTCGCAATACAAGGACTTCCACAAGTGGGTGCACACCGTCGACGTCACTGACCCGAACAAGACCGCGGCGCTGCTCACCGGCATGCGCGGCAGCGTCACCTACTACTTCCACGTGCGCACCTACGACCACACGAACAAGGTCGCCACGTCCGCGTTCTCGTCCTACGGCTACTCCACGACGAAGTACTCGACCAGCAAGAAGACGTCGGCGGTGAACATCACCAACGTCTCCGGCACCTCGGTCGAGATGAACTGGGTGAACATCGGCGGCTCGGTCTCCGGCTACCAGCTCAAGGCCTCCGCGAGCGGCAAGAGCACGGTCTACGTGTCGACCACCTCCACCGGCGTCACGATGAAGCCGCTGGTCAAGAGCACGAAGTACAAGATCTACG
>NZ_CANG01000123.1:0-441 GCF_000309315.1 Sedimentibacter sp. B4 | reverse complement strand
TCCAGCGGACCGAGGCCGACGCCGATCAGGGTGCCGCCGAGCAACCGGTCGGTGCTCGAGACCGCCCGCGCTGTCGAGTCGCGGTGAGGCTCCGGCGGCCGGGCGTGATCCGGTGCGGGCCTGCTCATGCCGCCGCCTGGTTGATCACGAGCACCGTGAGCGAGGGGGTGTGCACGAGGGTGTGCCAGTGCGGGTTCGCCAGCAACTGGTTCTCGAACCGCTCGATGGCGCCGGGCGGGAACAGCCCGTAGTAGGCGTTGTAGACCTTCATCTGCGCCGTGATCACCGCGTAGGTCGGGTGGTTGTCACCCAGCATCGCGTCGGTCATCTCGTTGACCCGGCCGTCCTTGAAGTCGGTACCGAGCCAGCCGTCCCAGGCGTCCACGCCGCCGTCGAAGTCGCGGTTGTTCCGCACGAACTCGGTGTAGCGGGCGACCACGC
>NZ_CANG01000124.1:0-232 GCF_000309315.1 Sedimentibacter sp. B4 | reverse complement strand
CGATCGATGTCGTCCGGATCGATCGGTTCGAAGCCGAGGCCGGCCGCCTGCTTGAGTGGATCGGAGGTACCGAGCATCCGCACGATGGGGTGGGCGAGGATGGTGTCCGCATTCTCGACGAGGTCCTTGTACATCGCCTCCTTGTGGAAGGAGAACATCGAGAGGACCGCGTGGCTGTTGACTCGCCAACCGGCCCTCTTCGAGACCGTTTCCTGCACGGCGATGAGTTGGA
>NZ_CANG01000125.1:0-752 GCF_000309315.1 Sedimentibacter sp. B4 | reverse complement strand
CTGACCATCGGGCCGGTCACAGCCCTGCTCAGCCAGTCCGTCACCGACGCGATCGGATGGATCTACACGTTCAGCCCCGTGGCGGCCGGCTTCGTGCTCGGCGGCCTCGCCCAGTTCCTGGTCGCCTTCGGTCTGCACTGGGCCGTGATCGCGGTCATTATCAACGAGTTCGGCACGTCCGGCCAGTCGTACACCATCCTCCCGTTCTATGCCGGAGTGACCGCCCAGACCGGCGCAGTGATCGCGGTGTTCCTCCGCACCCGCAACGCCCGGCTCAAGCAGGTGGCCGGACCGGCCGCCCTCTCCGGGCTCCTCGCCGGTATCACCGAGCCTGCCGTGTACGGCGTCAACCTCCCGCTGCGGCGCCCGTTCCTGATCGGTCTCGGCAGCGCGGCTGTCGGAGGCGCAGTGGTCGCAGCCAGCGGAGTGGTGTCACACGCCTTTGCCGTCCCGTCCCTGCTCAGCATGCCGGTGGCACTCGGCACCGGGAACTTCGCGGTGTTCGTGATTGGGGTCGTCGGCGCCCTGGTGCTCTCCTTCGTCCTCACCTTCCTCTTCGGCGTCAAGGAGCGTGACGCCGACGTTCCCGGAGCGCCCGCCCCGGCTCCCCAGCGCGCCGCGTCAGGAACCACCGGCACCACCGCCGTGCTCGCCCCCGTGGCCGGCTCGACCGTGCCACTCGCCGGGGTCGGTGACCACGTGTTCGCGAGCGGATCGATGGGCAAGGGCGTGGCCCTGCTGCCGACTGACGG
>NZ_CANG01000126.1:0-720 GCF_000309315.1 Sedimentibacter sp. B4 | reverse complement strand
TCGCCGAGCACAGGAGTACCCCTGCGATCGGACTGGTAGTGGATTCTTGCAGTGCGTTACCGGTGCCGGAAGACGATGCGGCCACGGCTCAGGTCATAGGGGGACAGTTCGACGACCACCCGGTCGGCCGGAATGATGCGGATGTAGTGCTGCCGCATCTTGCCGCTGATGGTCGCCAGTACCTTGTGCCCGTTGGCCAGTTCCACCCGGAACATGGCGTTGGGCAGGGCTTCGACGACGGTTCCCTCGAGTTCGAGGGCGCCTTCCTTCTTCGCCATTACTCCCAATCGTTGAACGTGTGTGGTCGCACGCGCCTGTCTGCACAGGTCATGCAAGGGTCAACTGTACGCAGAAGCGGGAACGCCCTCAAATCGGGGACCCGGCGGCCGGTCCCGCTATCCCTGTCGCTGGTCGGACCGAGTTGGGGACGGTTCCGAACTCGGTCCATCCGTCGAGGTGGACCGAGTTCGGAACCGTCCCCAACCTGGTCCACGGCGGAGATCCCGGGGGAATGCCTGCGCGCGCGACTCGGTTGTACTCGTGATGGAACCAGAGCGGGAGGACGCGGCGATGCAGGCAGTGCAGTTCGACAACTACGGCGGCCCCGAGGTGCTCCACCTGGCAGAGGTGGACGAGCCTCAGGCCGGGCCCGGCCGAGTGCGGATCCGGGTGAAGGCCGCCACGGTGAACCCGTACGACTACAAGCAACGCTCGGGAATG
>NZ_CANG01000127.1:0-402 GCF_000309315.1 Sedimentibacter sp. B4 | reverse complement strand
CGAGCACAACGCGGGCACGCGCATCCTGATCATCCACGAGGTGATGGGCCGCAACTGCGGCTGGCTCACCGCTGCCACCGCGCGCAAGTACCACGAATGGGTCGAGAGCGTGGAGTGGCTGCCCGAGATCGGCCTGAGCAAGGAGGCGTGGGATGTGCACGCGATCCTGGTGCCGGAGGCCGTGATCGACATCGAGGCCGAGGCGGCCCGCTGCTGAAGGTGATGGACGAGGTCGGATGCGTGAACATCTTCCTCTCCGAAGGAGCTGGCATCGCCGACATCGTCGCCGAGATGGAGAAGGCCGGCCAGGAGGTCGCCCGGGACGCCTTCGGCCACATCCGGCTCGAGCGGATCAACCCCGGAGCCTGGTTCGCCAAGCAGTTCGCCGCGATGCTGAAGGCC
>NZ_CANG01000128.1:0-447 GCF_000309315.1 Sedimentibacter sp. B4 | reverse complement strand
AGGCGCTCGCCGACGACGGCAACCTGCGCATCCCGATTCCCGACACGGCCCAGCTGCCGTCGGTGGCCGCAGCTTCGGGGACGGGCTCCTGGTCGAGGCCTACGACGAGGCCACTGAGACAGACATCTACCGCGCCAGCAACGACAGCGGCAAGAGCTGGCAGAGCGTGGACCTCTCGCTGGACTGGGAGGGTGGGACCTACACCAGCGGCGGCCACCTGTACTACCAGGACTCCTCCGACGGCACACCGGTCGTGAAGAACTTCGAGTTCGCCACCAACAAGACCACGCCCGTCGCCGAGTTGGACGATCTCGCTGACCTGCTCAGCCCGACCTACGCGGTGCGCAAGCAGCTTGCCGACCCCGACAACGACGATTACACCCTGACCGGACTGGTCGCCACCGAGCTCACCTCCGCCGCCACCGAACACCCCCTTGCCTACACCCG
>NZ_CANG01000129.1:0-237 GCF_000309315.1 Sedimentibacter sp. B4 | reverse complement strand
AATCATGGTTGATTCAAGAACCACTGAACCTGCGGTTTCGGCTGCCTCGCTGTTGGCTGCAGTTGCGGACCCCATTCGCCTGCAACTGCTCCACCTGCTCGTCGGTCGGACGCGCTGTGTCTGTGACCTGCAGCCCGAGCCCGCTATTCCGGGCAACTTGCTGAGCTACCACCTGAAGGTGTTGCGTGAGGCCGGCCTGATCGAGGGCACCAAGCGTGGACGCTGGATCGACTACTC
>NZ_CANG01000130.1:0-241 GCF_000309315.1 Sedimentibacter sp. B4 | reverse complement strand
GGTCAATCCATCCCGTTCGAACCTTGACACAGGTTAGCTGCTGGCTGGCCCGGCTGCGGGGGGTCTGAGAGGTTTCTAGCTGCTTGGAAGGGGAAATGCGTGACGTCGGCCCGTCCGAGGGGAGAAGGATAGGGTGTGACGGCGTCCGCGCACGGCCCTTTTCGTTGTAGGGCCGCATTTTGGGAAGCGCGGATACTGAACTTCAGGCGAACCTCGGGGCTCTCGGCCCCGGGCGACGACG
>NZ_CANG01000131.1:0-214 GCF_000309315.1 Sedimentibacter sp. B4 | reverse complement strand
CCACCCCGACACGTTCCAGCAGTTCCATCGCACGCTGGCTGGCCTCGGCGGGCTTCAGCCCACGCACCTTGATCGGCCCGAGGGTGATGTTCTCCAGCACGGTCTTGTGCGCGAACAGGTTGAACGACTGGAAGACCATGCCGACGTCCGCGCGCAGCCGGGCGAGCGCCCTGCCCTCCTCGGGAAGTGGCACGCCATCGATCGTGATCGTCCC
>NZ_CANG01000132.1:0-228 GCF_000309315.1 Sedimentibacter sp. B4 | reverse complement strand
GGGGTCTCGATCGGGCACATCCGGCCGTAGTGGCTGTGGTGCACGTCGCGCACCTCCATGCCGGCCCGGTCGCGGGACAGGCCGCCGGGGCCGAGCGCGGAGAGCCGCCGCTTGTGGGTCAGGCCGGCCACGGGGTTGGTCTGGTCCATGAACTGCGACAGCTGCGAGGTGCCGAAGAACTCCTTGAGCGCCGCGGAGACGGGCCGGATGTTGATCAGGGTCTGGGGC
>NZ_CANG01000133.1:0-228 GCF_000309315.1 Sedimentibacter sp. B4 | reverse complement strand
TTGACGCCGATCGCCTTCAGGCTCTTCTGCGCCTGCAGGCCCTCGTTCTCAGACGCGGACACGCCGGTCAGCTGGGCGTAGGTGACATCCAGCTGCTTGCCGTCCTTCTCGCGGTAGCCGGTGCTGGTGTTCATGGTCCAGCCGGCGGCGTCGAGCATCTGGCCCGCCTTCTCCGGGTTGTAGTCGATGCCGGTGACCTTGGCCTGGTCGACGTATCCGGGCTGGTTC
>NZ_CANG01000134.1:0-226 GCF_000309315.1 Sedimentibacter sp. B4 | reverse complement strand
TCGACGGTGACGGTCCGGCCGAAGCTATCGCCGTCCCTCAGGTCGACCCAGGCTCCGAAGATCCGTCCGGCCGCGATCGAGACCAGCTTGTCCCACGGCTCGGCGTGGAAGCCCCGGGTGACCCCGGCCAGGGTGTTGTAGGCGATGCTGTGCTGCACCGGCCCGAAGTCGGGCAGCCCGAGCGCGGTCATCTTCGCCCGCTGCCAGTTCTCCTTGAACCAGCCCC
>NZ_CANG01000135.1:0-616 GCF_000309315.1 Sedimentibacter sp. B4 | reverse complement strand
CGTCCCGGCGAGGTCTCGATCTACTGCTGCGGTGCCACGGTGCAGTCGGCGCCGCACCTGGGCCACGTGCGCAAGGAGGTCAACTTCGACGTCCTGCGACGCTGGCTCGAGTACTCGGGCCTCCGGGTCACGATGCTCAGCAACATCACCGACATCGACGACAAGATCCTGGCCAAGTCGGCCGAGGCCGGGCAGCCCTGGTGGGCGCACGCCTTCCGCTTCGAGGGAGCGTTCCACGAGGCGTTCCGGGCGCTCGGCGTCCGGCGTCCGACCTATGAGCCGCGCGCCACGGGCCATGTGCCGGAGATGATCGAACTGATGCGGGTGCTGATCGAGCGCGGCAACGCCTATCCGGCGGCGGACGGCTCGGGAGACGTCTACTTCGACGTCAAGAGCTGGCCCGCCTACGGCGAGCTGTCGGGCATGAAGGTCGACGAGATGGCCCCGGCCGAGGACGCCGATCCCCGCGGCAAGCGCGACCCGCGCGACTTCGCGCTGTGGAAGGGCCACAAGGACGGCGACCCCGAGTCCGCGTCGTGGGAGACGCCGTGGGGACGCGGCCGGCCCGGTTGGCACCTGGAGTGCTCCGCGATGGCCGGAAAGTACCTCGGTGACG
>NZ_CANG01000136.1:0-235 GCF_000309315.1 Sedimentibacter sp. B4 | reverse complement strand
CGTGACCCGCTCCCCCGCCCGCAGGAGCCCGGTGTGCACGCCGCTCAGAGGCTCAGGCACGAGTGAACCCCCACAACCCGAGCATCTGCCCGCTCCCGAACGGTTCGCCGACCAGGTCGACGCCCTTGGCGAGGAACAGGACCCCGTTCCCCTGCGAGACCGGCAGTACCGTCGCGTCGGCTGCGGCCTGCTGCTGCAGTTCGGTCAGGGCCGCGGTGCGCGCCGTCCCGTTGGT
>NZ_CANG01000137.1:0-241 GCF_000309315.1 Sedimentibacter sp. B4 | reverse complement strand
GTTCGGCATTCTGAGGTTCATCGCCGACGACCCGCAGGCGGCGCTGGAGGCCGTCCAGGAGCTGGGCAACACGGCGCGGCTCTCCGACGTCGTGGGCGTGGAGGTGCCGGATCATCCGGGCGCGCTGGGCGACCTGCTGGCGGTGTTCGAGGACACGAATGTGAGCATCGAGTACCTCTATGCCGAGCTGGCCGGACCCGGGGAGAACGCCCTGCTGATTCTCAAGCTGGAGCCGGTGCAG
>NZ_CANG01000138.1:0-236 GCF_000309315.1 Sedimentibacter sp. B4 | reverse complement strand
CCGTACCCAGCCGGAACAGCCGCGTCGAGGCACGCAGCCGGAGCAGGTCGAGAGACTGCTCGTGGGCGCGCCGGATGTCGTCGGGTGCCGGCTTCAGCCGCGGGTCGGCGAGCAGCGGGGCGAGCACGTGCCAGGTGGACGCGTTGTCCCGCTCGGGCGGCAGCCCGGCGGCGAACCCGTTGTCGGTCATCGTGAAGTCGAGGTAGTTGAACCAGTCGCCGGAGTTGTACGAGTTC
>NZ_CANG01000139.1:0-437 GCF_000309315.1 Sedimentibacter sp. B4 | reverse complement strand
CACCGCCACGGTCCGCTTCTTCTCGTCCACCTCGTAGTGGATGTCCTTCTTGAGGCTGCGGACGAGCTTGGCGAACTCGGGGTACCAGGAGGAGTTGTCCTCGGACGGCCCGGAGATGATCAGCGGGGTGCGGGCCTCGTCGACCAGGATCGAGTCGACCTCGTCGACGATCGCGTAGTAGTGGCCGCGCTGCACGCAGTCGTCGATGCTCAGCGCCATGTTGTCGCGCAGGTAGTCGAAACCGAACTCGTTGTTGTGCCGTAGGTGATGTCGCAGGCGTAGGCCTCGCGCCGCTCGGCCGGGGTCATGCTGGAGAGGATCGCGCCCACCTTGAGGCCAAGGAAGTGGTGGATCCGGCCCATCTGCTCGGACTGGAACTGGGCCAGGTAGTCGTTCACGGTGACGACGTGGACGCCCTTGCCGGTGAGCGCGTTGAG
>NZ_CANG01000140.1:0-510 GCF_000309315.1 Sedimentibacter sp. B4 | reverse complement strand
GGACGAGCAGGCGCTGCCCCCACGATGGCGAAGACGGAGGAGATCGACCTCCAGGTGGAGGTGCAGCGCTCCTACCTCGACTACGCGATGAGCGTGATCGTCGGGCGGGCGCTGCCCGACGTCCGCGACGGCCTCAAGCCGGTGCACCGCCGCGTCCTCTACGCGATGTACGACGGCGGCTACCGTCCCGACCGCGGCTGGAACAAGTGCTCCCGCGTGGTCGGCGAGGTGATGGGTCTGTACCACCCGCACGGCGACTCGGCGATCTACGACACCCTGGTGCGCCTGGCGCAGCCGTGGGTGATGCGGCACCAGCTGGTGGCCGGCCAGGGCAACTTCGGCTCGCCCGGCAACGACCCCGCGGCCGCGATGCGGTACACCGAGTGCAAGATGGCGCCGCTGGCCATGGAGATGGTCCGCGACATCACCGAGAACACGGTCGACTTCACGCCGAACTACGACAACCGCGAGATGGAGCCGACCGTGCTGCCGGCGCGGTTCCCGAACCTG
>NZ_CANG01000141.1:0-414 GCF_000309315.1 Sedimentibacter sp. B4 | reverse complement strand
GTTCACCGTTGCACTCCCTTCCCGGGCCAACCCGCGGTCAGCGTGACCGTGCCGTCCTCGGACACGAGTCGGGCGGCGACCGAGCGTCGGGTCAGCCACTCGATCGCGTCGTCGCCGAGAATGACGGCCGCCGTCGTGGCGACATTCGCTGCCGTCGCGGACGGGCCGGTGGCGCTCACTGTCCGCCAGCGGGTTCGCGCCGATTCACCCGTGCGCGGATCGACCAGGTGATGGCGGATCACGCCGCCCGCCGTCCATCTCCGCACAACGGTCGACGACGTGGCCAGGCCCCCCTCCGCGATGGCGACCTCGACAGTCCCCTCCGCATCGGGGTGGTCACGGATCTCGATCGGCCACCAGGTCGGACGACCGGCGTGCGAGACCGCCACATCGCCCCCGAGGCTGAGCGCGACG
>NZ_CANG01000142.1:0-377 GCF_000309315.1 Sedimentibacter sp. B4 | reverse complement strand
ATGAAGAGCGAGCCGAGCCCATCGCTCGAGTTGTTCCCCGCTGGATGTGGAAGAGCCGGGCGAGCGTCGTGATCGCGCCAAGACCGTTGTCGAAAGTCAGTGCGATCCCCGTCCATGTCGCACCCGTGCGCAGGTACGCGGTTGCCACTTCTCCGCTGTCTGCGTCAGCTTCCCGCTTGAACGCGCCCCGGACGTACGACACGAGAGACCGTGACTTGTCGCTTACCCCGCCTTCCTGAGCTGCGGCGTTGAACTGCAGCCACTTCGGCTGCACCAGGACAGCCGCGATAGCGTCCAGTAGCGACGACTTCCCTGAGCCCGACGAGCCGGTAAGCAACAGACCCGCTCTCGGCACGGGGAGATCGAATGAGCCATGA
>NZ_CANG01000143.1:0-210 GCF_000309315.1 Sedimentibacter sp. B4 | reverse complement strand
CGGGCGCGGTGCTGGGCGCCTCCCCCCGCCTGGCGCAACAGTCCAGCGGACACCTCGGCAACCTGCTGCACACCGCCGCGCTCACCCACGCCCAGGACTGGGTCGATGAGCTCGCGGGTGAGATCGCCACGAACAAGCAGGTGCTTGCCCGCGAGCTCGCGGCGCACCTGCCCGAGGTGGGCTACACACCCGCCGACGGCACCTACCTGG
>NZ_CANG01000144.1:0-233 GCF_000309315.1 Sedimentibacter sp. B4 | reverse complement strand
CGTTCACCTGGCCCCGCAACAGCGCGGCCTGCACGCCCGGGTCGAGAACGGCGAGGATGCTCCACTCCTTCGGCCCGTTCACTAGGAAGTCCACCGCCGCGACGTGCTCCGGATCCACCCGCTGCGCCCACCGGGACGCGCCGGTCTCGGGATCCAGACCGGCCATGAACCGGCCGAACTCCTCCGCCGTCAGCTGCCGCTCGACCAACTTCCCGTCGGCACCAATACCGCGC
>NZ_CANG01000145.1:0-227 GCF_000309315.1 Sedimentibacter sp. B4 | reverse complement strand
CAGTCGGGCTCGATGGCGTCCTCGGTCGTGTACGCATCGATCCTGGCGTCCGTCATGGCCAGCATCAGGGCGCTGAAGACGTCGCTTGTCGTCTACGACACGGCGGTGGTCGACCTCACCGATCAGCTCGCCGACCCGGTGGACGTGATCTTCGGCACCCAGCTGGGTGGCGGGACGGACACCACGCCGGCGCTGGAGTACTGCCAGCGACTGATCACCGCGCCGCG
>NZ_CANG01000146.1:0-224 GCF_000309315.1 Sedimentibacter sp. B4 | reverse complement strand
ACCCGCCCGGGCATAGGGTCTGGGCGTGAATCCCGCGCCGAATTCTCCCCGTGTTGACGCGGTCGAGCTCTGCCGGGCACTGGTGCGTCCGGGTTCGGTGTGGGTCGAGGTCGCGTCCGTGGCCACCACGGGCTCGACGAATGCCGACCTGGTTGCCGCTGCCCGGGCCGGGGCGCCTTCCGGGACGGTGCTGGTCTCCGACCACCAGAGCGCCGGACGGGGCC
>NZ_CANG01000147.1:0-207 GCF_000309315.1 Sedimentibacter sp. B4 | reverse complement strand
ATGACTCACCGAGACCGTGTCCACAACGCCAGGGGTCCGGTGCGCCAGGCGCCGCAGGCCACCCACCTGGAGATCGACATGGACAGCGCGCTGACCCCACGGGAGATCCAGGCACGCGTCCGTGCCGGACAAAGCCTGGAGGACGTCGCCCGCGCCGCCGGCATGGACGTGGGCTGGGTCGAGCCGTTCGCCGGCCCCGTGATCGCA
>NZ_CANG01000148.1:0-219 GCF_000309315.1 Sedimentibacter sp. B4 | reverse complement strand
GCCGTGTACCCCAGCTCGCGCGCCAGGCTGAAGCCGGCGGCGGTGGACTCGGGATAGACCGACGAGGTCGAGAGCACCACCCGGGGAGCGTCGCCTGTTGCTGGGTGCACCCCACCATGGTAGGCGCCCCCTCTCGCGGCAGCCCGGCCGGGAGGGTCCCAGAACCCTCGATTCGCGTCTGTAACACCAGATCGCCACAATGGGACGCATGCATGTCGA
>NZ_CANG01000149.1:0-273 GCF_000309315.1 Sedimentibacter sp. B4 | reverse complement strand
TCTACGACCTGACCAGGGCCGTCAACGACGGCGCGACGTGCCGGTATTCGTGGAGCCGCGGTTGGTGAAGGTCGCGTTCGCCGAGGACGTCACGCCCGAGGATCTCGACCGGGCCGCGGACGAGGCCACCGTTGGCCTGGACGATGTCGAGCGGGAGCGGCTGGAGAAGGCGGTCGCGGTGATCAACGCCGTCTACGGGGCGCCGGCCCGGCTGGCGACGCTCGCCGCCGACATCGTCGCCCACTGGGAGGTTCGCCGGGAGCGGATGCGTCC
>NZ_CANG01000150.1:0-227 GCF_000309315.1 Sedimentibacter sp. B4 | reverse complement strand
TCACGGAGGCGTGGGCCGAGGCGACCGCCACGGGCCAGCCGACCTGCTCGAAGCAGGGCAGGTCGTTGAGGTCATTGCCGAGGTAGAGCACGCGGGACGGCGCCAGCCGCCGCTCCTCCAGCCAGAGCTGCAGCTCCTCTCCCTTCTCCGGGATGCCGTGGCGGCACTCGACGCCGAGCTTGGCCGCGCGCGCAGCGACGACCGGGTTGACCTCGGTGGACAGGATA
>NZ_CANG01000151.1:0-236 GCF_000309315.1 Sedimentibacter sp. B4 | reverse complement strand
ACGTGAGCATCTGGCGCTCGCTGTCGGAGTACCGCGGCGTGCTGCCCCTGATCATCCACTCGAAGGGGACGATCTTCTCGCTGACGATCGCGGCCATCGTCGGGGCCGGTCCCAGCTCGTCAACGGCACGTTCTGGCAGGTGGTGATCAACCAGCGACTGGGCGTCCCTGACCCGCTGCTGCCGTTCTTCCCGATGGTGCGCTCGCTGCTGTCGGTGGTGCTGTTCTTCACGGTGA
>NZ_CANG01000152.1:0-318 GCF_000309315.1 Sedimentibacter sp. B4 | reverse complement strand
TTGTGCGCCACCACGGTGAGCACATCGCACGGGTTGGTGACCAGGACCAGGACGGCGTTCGGCGCCTGCTCGAGCAGCTGGGGCACGAGCTGGCTCATGATCCCTGCGTTCACTCCGGCCAGGTCGAGCCGGGTCTGGCCCGGCTTCTGCCGCGCGCCCGCGGTGATGATGATTACCGACGAGTCCTTGACGACCTCGATGTCGGAGCCGCCGGTGACGATCCGGGTGGGCGTGAACTGCGTGCCGTGGGCGAGGTCGCGGACCTCAGCCTCGACCTTCTTCGCGTCGATGTCGTAGAGCGCGATCTGGCGGGCGGAG
>NZ_CANG01000153.1:0-507 GCF_000309315.1 Sedimentibacter sp. B4 | reverse complement strand
CAGCTTCCTGGTGGCATTGCAGGTCGAGGGCATCGACCGGACCGGGATCCTCTCCGAGGTGACGAAGGTGATGGGGGAGTACCACATCTCGATCCAGTCCGCGACGCTGAACACGGCGAAGGATCGCACGTTCAAGTTCCGGTTCACCTTCGAGACCACCGACCCGACCCACCTGGAGCACCTGATCGGTGCCGTCCGCAAGGTGCCCGGCGTCTACGACGTCTTCCGGATCAAGAACTGACCTTCGCGGCGGGACGATCCCCGCACAGACCAGTGCGGCGCCCGCCGTCCCGCGATGCCGTGGCCGGGCCGGGACGGCGTGGACCGCTACCGGCTGAAGTCCGCCAGGGTCTCCTTCGCCTGGTCGAGCCAGGTCTGGTAGGTGGCGATCGAGTCGTTGGCCTTGGCTGCCGCAGCACCGTCCCCGCGCGCCGCAGCCTTCGCGGCCCGTTCGGTGAGCTTGTCGATCTCGTCGCTGAGCATCCGGACCGTCTCCTCCGCCCGGGC
>NZ_CANG01000154.1:0-290 GCF_000309315.1 Sedimentibacter sp. B4 | reverse complement strand
ACCGGGCGTGCTCGACGACGTCGAAGAACGGCGAGGCGTCGTACTGCTGTAGGTAGTGCTGCTGGTCCACGTCGAAGCTGATCGCGTAGGCGAACAGCAGCAGCTGGATCACCGGCGTGATCACCACGGCCAGCAGCATCCGCGGATCCCGGGCGAGGTGGCGGAACTCCTTGCGCACGATCGCGCCGATCCGGACCAGTGCGTTCCTCATGACGCCTGCTCCTCGTCGGCAGCCCCGGACGCCTCGGCGAGGTAGGCGAACACCGTCTCCATGTCGGGGGCAACCTTGC
>NZ_CANG01000155.1:0-201 GCF_000309315.1 Sedimentibacter sp. B4 | reverse complement strand
CTGATCGTCGAGCTCTACTCGAAGTAGTCCTGATGGTTCTCCTCTCCCGCCGGTGCGGGGGAGGAGAACCCGTCTCAGTACCGCTCCGGGCAGGGCGCCCGGAGCAGCCAGTCACCGTCAAATAGTGGGCGGTGGAGAGGAAGAACACCAAGAATGCTCATCGCACAGCGTCCGATCCTTACCGAAGAGGTCGTCGACGAA
>NZ_CANG01000156.1:0-823 GCF_000309315.1 Sedimentibacter sp. B4 | reverse complement strand
TCTTCCGGTAGAGGCCCCGGATGTGGGTCTTCACCGTGTCCTCGCTGATCACGAGCTTCTGGGCGATGCCCTTGTTGGAGTGGCCCGAGACGAGCAGCGCGAGCACTTCGGATTCCCGCTGGGTGAGCCCCTGGTTCGCGCCGGGCCAGAACTCGCCGGCGGAGATCTTGGCCGCGGACATCGCGACCCGACCGGCGAGCGCCGGGTCGATGACGATGTCACCCTCGGCGACCCGGTCGAGGTAGCTCACGAGTTCGTGGGCGTCGATCCGCTTGAGGATGTACCCCTTGGCGCCGGCCCGGAGCGCCTGGAAGAGGTAGTGCTCGTCGTCGTACACGGTGAGCATGACGACCTTGGTCTCCGGGTGGCTGCGCCCGAGCTGCGTCACGACGTCGAGCCCGCTGTCGCGTCCCAGCCGCACATCGCTCAGGACGATGTCGGGCCTGGTCTCCGCCACGAGTCGGTAGGCGGCGGCAGCCGACGTCGCGGTACCGACGATCGCCACCTCGTCGGTGAAGTGGGCGAGCATCGCCGCGAGGCCCTGCAGCACCATCTCGTGGTCGTCGACGAGGACCAGGCGTAGGGGCTGGGTGCGCTCCGACACGCTGTCACTGTAACGCGGCCGGGCCGGGGGTGAGGCGTGGTGCGCCAACCTCACCCCCCTGTTCCCACCCCCTCGGGGGAACCGGTCTCGCGATCCACGCGGTGTGCTGGGGACAGCCGAGCAGCCCTCGGCTGTCCCAGCGAGTGAGAGGACCACCGATGACCCACCCACCGCTCATCGTGCCGTCGGTGCTACCGGCCGACTTCGCCACCCTCGGCG
>NZ_CANG01000157.1:0-241 GCF_000309315.1 Sedimentibacter sp. B4 | reverse complement strand
GGGCGGTGGGCTGATGAACACCCGGGTGGTCGAGCCGACACCCCGGGTTGTCGAGTCTCTCCAGACCCTTCGTGAAGCCGGCGGCGACCGGTGCCTGGTGCTGTGGTTCCCCGGCTGGCCGGTGACGGCGTGGGCGCTGTCCGAGGGGGCGGACGTCCACCAGCCGCTCGCGGTGATGGTGGCGAACCGGGTGGTGGCCTGCTCGCCGGAGGCGTCCGCGGAGGGCGTGGTGACCGGCCAG
>NZ_CANG01000158.1:0-241 GCF_000309315.1 Sedimentibacter sp. B4 | reverse complement strand
CCGGCTACGCCAAGCGCGAGTTCGTGGCCCGGCACCAGGCGTCCATCCCTCGCCAGTAGCGCGGCCGGGCCCCAACGGCGGGCGGAGCCCCGCTGATGTGGCCGATAAGGGGACGGTTCTCTTTTCCGTCCATGTGGCCGATAAGGAGAACCGTCCCCTTTTCGGCCAACCCCGCGATCAACCGACGAAGGTGCGGGCGACCCGGGCGGTGATCAGGCAGGTCACTTCGTAGGGGATCGAA
>NZ_CANG01000159.1:0-270 GCF_000309315.1 Sedimentibacter sp. B4 | reverse complement strand
GGCGGCGACGGCCACCGCGACAACGATCAGGGACATGATCGACGCCGTCTTCGCGGTCGTGTTCCACGCGACCACCTTCGCCACCTTGCCGAGTCGCTGCTTGCCGACCAGCGGGATCGCCAGCAGCAGGATCAGCAGCACCGGAAGGATCGCGAAGAAGAGCTGCAGCGGCGACGGCGCCCGTAGAAGGTCATGTCGTCCAGCGCCTCGGGGGCATAGGCCCACGGCAGCAGAATCGACACGAGCATCAGCACGCCGCCCGTGATGCCC
>NZ_CANG01000160.1:0-212 GCF_000309315.1 Sedimentibacter sp. B4 | reverse complement strand
CCGGTGGTGAGATTCGGGATGAGCACGAAGTCGGCCTCGAGGCCCTTCGACTTGTGAATGGTGCGGAACCGAACCTCGAGTTCGCGGAACCTTCGCCGAGGCACGAGCTCCTCGTCGTGACGGTACCTCCCCAGGATGTCGACGCTGCTGCCGGGTTTGGTGGACGCCAGTTCGCAAAGCTGCTTCTCGATCGCCTTGGTGAGCGATTCGTT
>NZ_CANG01000161.1:0-241 GCF_000309315.1 Sedimentibacter sp. B4 | reverse complement strand
AAATCCCGAACAAGGAAGACAACAAGACTGACCCTGAGGACAGGCAAATCAAACTCATTCTGGACACCATCCGGCAGCACCTGCCCGGGTTCGACACCCAACAGGTCGGGCACGTCCTCGGCGATCGCGAGACTCTCCACCTTGGCGAATACACCATCCCGAAGGTGAGCCCCGAGACTGTGCAGGACGACCCCGAGATCCGCGTCCTGATCGCGAAAGATGCAGTGTCGACAGGCTGGGA
>NZ_CANG01000162.1:0-201 GCF_000309315.1 Sedimentibacter sp. B4 | reverse complement strand
CGGGTCGGAGATGCCCGCCCGCGAGCGGCGGACGGCGTCCGCGACCGCCTCGACAGCCTTGCGCTGCCCGATCAGGCGCTCGCCGACCCGGTCCTCCATCTGCAGGAGCTTCTCGCTCTCGCCCTGCAGCATCTTGCCGACCGGGATGCCCGTCCACGCCGAGACGACCTCGGCCACGTCGGTGGCCGACACCTCCTCGCT
>NZ_CANG01000163.1:0-241 GCF_000309315.1 Sedimentibacter sp. B4 | reverse complement strand
CGGTGGGAGATCGGCGGACGCAGAACCAGCCGGGCACGGACAAGGAGTATCCGAACTGGCGGATTCCCTTGTCGGGGCCCGACGGCAAGCCGCTGAGCCTGGAGCGTTTGTACCGCGACGAGCGCGCCTTCCGGCTGGCCAGCATCATGAACGACTTCAGCGCCCCGATGGTCGTGCCCCGCGCCGACACCGAACTGGTCGTCTGAGCCCGAGGGTTCGCGGGGGATCAACGCCCGGGCTA
>NZ_CANG01000164.1:0-225 GCF_000309315.1 Sedimentibacter sp. B4 | reverse complement strand
CGATCTCGAGGACGTGGTTCTCCGGCTCGAAGCGGGCCACCACCAGGTGGTACCCGTCGGCGCGCAGCCCCAGTTCCGCCAGCCGGTCCTCGCCCACACCGGCCCGATCGGGCGCCCCGTAGACGATCAGGCGACTGGCCGCACCGAACTCCTCGCGGTAGTAGTCGGCGATGCCGGCGGCGTCGGCGACGATGGCCGCCGACCAGCGAGCGGCGAGACCCTCCA
>NZ_CANG01000165.1:0-367 GCF_000309315.1 Sedimentibacter sp. B4 | reverse complement strand
AGGTGTCGTTCCATCCGGGCATCGGAGCACAGGACACGGTGCTGTTCACCTGCGCGGACAGTGGTGGGGTCTGCCTCGATTGGTTCCAGCGCACGGCGACGATCCCCTACGACCAGCTCGAGCGAGCACTGCCGGGACGGGCCTACGACGAGGCGCCGATCTTCCTGCCGTACCTGACCGGAGTGAACCCGCCGGACTTCCTCCCCGGCGCTCGCGGAGGCTTCCTCGGCCTCCAACTGCGCCACGACGCGGTGGATCTCGCCTACGCCGTGATGGAGGGCGTCGCGCACCTTCTCCGCAGGAACCTCGACTACTTGGCCGAGCATGGGCAGGGCGCCCGCAGCATCGTCTCCTCCGGTGGAGGGAC
>NZ_CANG01000166.1:0-211 GCF_000309315.1 Sedimentibacter sp. B4 | reverse complement strand
CGATCGCGGTGTCCTGCTCCGCCGATAGGCAGTGCCTCGCCAAGATCACCCCCGAGGGCGTGTTCATCGAGCAGCTCGAGACCGAGCCGGCGCACTTCATGCCCGAGACCACCGACGAGCACCTCGAGGGCGGCGACGTCGTCGAGATCGACCTGGGCCGGCCGATGCCGGAGATCCTGGCCGAGCTGAGCAAGTACCCCGTGAAGACCCG
>NZ_CANG01000167.1:0-209 GCF_000309315.1 Sedimentibacter sp. B4 | reverse complement strand
ATCATGGCCCTGGCCGCGTTCTTCCTGGCGGTCTCGATCACACTGAGTTCGTTCCTGGGGCCGCGGCGCTGGAACAAGGTCAAGTACAGCTCGTACGAGTGCGGAATCGAGCCCACCCCCCAGCCGATGGGCGGCGGCCGGTTCCCGATCAAGTACTACATCACGGCGATGCTGTTCATCGTCTTCGACATCGAGACCATCTTCCTCTA
>NZ_CANG01000168.1:0-231 GCF_000309315.1 Sedimentibacter sp. B4 | reverse complement strand
CCGCGCTGCTCGCCGAGCTGCAGTCCGGCCGCCTCCGGCCGCGCTCGACGTCACTGATCCCGAGCCGCTGCCGTCCGATCACCCGCTGTGGCACGCGCCGAACACCCTGATCACCGCTCACCAGGGTGGCAACAGCGACGCCACCTACCCGAGGGTCGCCGCGCTGCTCCGCCGCCAGCTCGAGCACCTGCTCGCCGGCGAGCCGCTGGAGAACGTGGTCCGCGCCTCCGC
>NZ_CANG01000169.1:0-228 GCF_000309315.1 Sedimentibacter sp. B4 | reverse complement strand
GTCGTCGTGCTCCACAGGCCGTGCGCCAGGTGCATCGCAAGGGCAACCATCGTGAGCAGGTAGAAGCCGCCGGCCAGCGGACGGGCGAGGCTGGCGACTGTGTTCTCGTAGGCGAAGGACGCCGTGGCCTTGCCGACCGGTACGTGGCGGGTCCGGCAACACCAAGGGTGAGGTCGAGCAGGTGGAAGGCGAGGAACCCAAGCAGCAGCAACCCGGTCCAGGGCATGG
>NZ_CANG01000170.1:0-279 GCF_000309315.1 Sedimentibacter sp. B4 | reverse complement strand
TGGCCAACAGCAACAACATCATCGGCCAGCGCCTGCCGATCACCGCAGACCACTACCGGGTGGTGACCACCTCCGCCGAGGCGTTCGTCCCCGGCCAGACCAGTCAGGTCAAGCTCAAGGCGACCCTCGCCGAGCTCGGCTTCGACACCCGGGGCGCGGCGTTCGCGTTCGGCGCGGACGTGATCGCCCGGACCAGCCCGCCCAGCGAGGACCGCGCGTCCGGGCAGTTGCGGACCTTCGTGCCGATCCCCGGCAAGCGGAAGGTCCCGGTCACCCCGA
>NZ_CANG01000171.1:0-214 GCF_000309315.1 Sedimentibacter sp. B4 | reverse complement strand
TCCCTGCTGCTCAGCTCGCTGAGCATCACCGCGACCTACCTCGTGACCGCGCTCACCTACGGCGTCTTCCTGCTGATCGCGCTCGACCTCTTCCTGATGTGGCGCAAGTACCGGCGCCTGCACGCGGACCGGCTGCCGAACGTTCCGACCAAGGGCCTGTTCGCCTACATGCTGAACCGGGCGATCAACCTCCGCCGGCTGCGGATGCCCGCGC
>NZ_CANG01000172.1:0-241 GCF_000309315.1 Sedimentibacter sp. B4 | reverse complement strand
GAAGACGCCGGCGAACTCGGCTGGTAGCCGACAACTCAGCTCCGGCTGGGCTCCCACAGTCGTTGGCGGCAGATGGGGGGTCTCGGTCCGGGTGGCTGGGGGTCTTCGCAGCCAAGCGATCGTGTCCCCGAAGGCCCCGCCTCAACCCCAGAACCTGGAGAGGGCCTCAGCGGCACGGAGCCCCTGTGCGTGCCCGGACCGGGCGGCCCCCGGACGCGCAGCCGGGTTCATCATGTTGTCA
>NZ_CANG01000173.1:0-241 GCF_000309315.1 Sedimentibacter sp. B4 | reverse complement strand
CCGTATCCCTGGATCAACTACCTGGGCTCCCAGGAATTCTTCTCCCTGCTGTCCCACCTGGGCGGCGGCTACTCGTTCTACCGCGATGCCCGGATGCGCAGGCTCACCCGCTACCGCTACAACAACGTGCCCACCGACGCGGGCGGGCACTACCTCTACGTCAACGACGGCGGCGATGTGTGGTCGCCGACCTGGATGCCGGTCCAGGCCGAGCTGGACCGCTTCGAGGCGCGCCACGGCC
>NZ_CANG01000174.1:0-211 GCF_000309315.1 Sedimentibacter sp. B4 | reverse complement strand
TTCTTCTTTGGTGCGATAGATTCCGCATCGGGTACCCGCATTGATCCTTCCAAAGAAGAAAGGCAACAGATGTTCCGCAAACTCGCAGCCGCGGTTGCGATCACTCTTCCCTTCGTACTCGCCGCCTGCAGCTCCGGAGCGGCCGCGCCGTCCGCCGGCGGCAGCGCCGGAGGCGGCTCTGACAAGGTCGTCGTCGGACTGATCACCAAGA
>NZ_CANG01000175.1:0-406 GCF_000309315.1 Sedimentibacter sp. B4 | reverse complement strand
GCAGAACTGGGGCATCGAACGAGTCAGCCCCGGCACCTCTGCCCGGAGCGCCTCGTCGACGCGGTCGAGATGCTCCGGATCGCCTCCGACCATGACCTTCACGACCTTCTCCTCCGCGATCACGTCAGCGAGCGGACGGAACCGGGGAGGCTCGGCGAGCAGGTGGGTCAGGAGCTCGGTGGTGGCGCTCTCCTCGTCGGCGAACCAGGCGTCCGGGGTCCAGAGCGTCGGGCTGCAGCCAAGACGCCGGGCCGCCGCCACGGCGTGCGCGGTGACCTCCGGGTCCATCTGCCTGACCCTTAGCCGTGCTCCGGTCACCGGATCAGTGATCACCGCCCCGTTGCAGGAGATCACGGGCGCGGTGAACCGGAGTTCACGGGCGATGGACAGCGCAACCCCCTCGGCG
>NZ_CANG01000176.1:0-382 GCF_000309315.1 Sedimentibacter sp. B4 | reverse complement strand
GCTTCAGCCAGACCGAGGCCCCGGTCGCCGCACTGAGCCGGTCGTTGAACTGCAGGGGGCTCCGGATGATGACACCGGCCAGCCTCTCGGCGGCCTCGTCCACGGCGCGGGCATCGATCGTCACCGGCTCATTCTGGCACCGCGCCGCAGGGCCGCCCTCCAGCCGCTGCCGGTGTCGCCATCCGAGCGCCGCTCGCGTCCCGGCGTCCACCCTGTTCACGTCCGACCGGTTGCGTGGCCGAATCACGTCAAGCCCATCGCGACGGGCCCCGGCTCCGCAGGCTCCTCCAGCGGATCGGTGATTGTCGCGATCTGGCCATCAGACAGCGGTGATGTGACGACTGTGCAGGGTGATGCACCGGCAAGGGTCGAATCGCGACAT
>NZ_CANG01000177.1:0-240 GCF_000309315.1 Sedimentibacter sp. B4 | reverse complement strand
ACTCGTTCTCCCACGGGCGAGCGATGCCGACGTGGTTGGGCACGATGTCGACCAGCACGCCCATGCCGAGCCGGCGGGCCTCGGTGGCGAGCGCAGCCAGGCCGGACGCGCGACCGCGGGACGGGTCGATCGCCCGGTGGTCGGAGACGTCGTAGCCGTGCTCACTGCCCGACTCGGACGCGAGCAGCGGCGACAGGTAGACCCAGTCGACCCCCAGCTCGTGCAGGTACGACAACGTGC
>NZ_CANG01000178.1:0-240 GCF_000309315.1 Sedimentibacter sp. B4 | reverse complement strand
CGTGCTGCTCCGCGCCATCGATGCCACCGGAGGGGACAGCCGGGCCGGTGTCGGCGTGGTCCCGCAGTTCATGGCCGTGGCGCACGGTGCCGCGTCCATGCACCTGGTCGGGATCTTCTCCGACCTGGACGCAGCGGCCGGACTGGCGGCCAAGACGATGCGCAGCCTGCTGCGCGGCGCTCAGGCCTCGTAGTCGACGCAGACCCGGGCGGTCGCAACCGCCTTGATCAGCGCGCCCAA
>NZ_CANG01000179.1:0-428 GCF_000309315.1 Sedimentibacter sp. B4 | reverse complement strand
CTGTCCCGGAACCGGTACATCGGCACCTGCCGGAACATCACCGGTTCGACCGGGGCGCGCGCGCCGCGACGTGATCCCAGAACTCCTGCAGCCACGGACGCCCCACTTCCGGGGCGCCGTCGAGGTACTCCTGCGGTGAGTCGGCCATCGCGTCCTCCTCCCGGCAGGCCACTCCATCCCGGTGGGGCCGCCATCGGTCACGCCCTGTCCGCCCGGTACGGAACGGGCTGGGTCGAGCCTATTCGGACCTCGCCGTCATAGGGTGTCGCACGTGGAGCAGAACGGCGCACGGCCACGGTTCCCCCGTTCGGTGTACGCCCGCGGCAGCGAGCCGGATGCGCGGTTCAGCCTCGCCAACGAGCGCACCTTCCTGGCCTGGATCAGCGCAGGGCTGGCCCTGATCTCGGTCGGGGTCGGCCTGGACTCGC
>NZ_CANG01000180.1:0-241 GCF_000309315.1 Sedimentibacter sp. B4 | reverse complement strand
GCCACTGGGTGCTCAGTAGGCTCCGGAGGAGCCGACGACGGCCCTGGCGGTCTTGGCGAGGATCATCAGATCCTGCACCATCGACCAGTTGTCGACGTAGTACAGGTCGAGCCGAACCGTGTCGTCCCAGGAGAGGTTGGACCGTCCTGAGACCTGCCACAGGCCCGTCAGCCCTGGACGCACGTCGAGCCGGCGTCGGGTGTCTGAGTCATACTGAGCTACCTCCGTGGGCAGTGCCGGG
>NZ_CANG01000181.1:0-268 GCF_000309315.1 Sedimentibacter sp. B4 | reverse complement strand
GCCTCTGGCCAAGGCGCGGCCCTTCCGGGTCGAGCGCTGCGTGCCGGTTGGCGCCTGATCGCTTCGCGCCGCAGGCTCCCGGGCAGGCTGGGGACGGGTCCCCCCGACCCGGGAGCCGCGGCGTACTGCGACTGATCAGTCCAGACCGTGGTTGGCCTGGAACGTCCCGGCGGGATCCAGCTCGGCGCGGACGGCCCGCAGGCGGGCGAGTGTCGCGGGCTCGAACATCGACCCGGCCGGCACCGGCGCCTCGGTGAAGTTGGAGAAC
>NZ_CANG01000182.1:0-240 GCF_000309315.1 Sedimentibacter sp. B4 | reverse complement strand
TGTCCCGCTGCGGCACGGAACAGCGCGCCCACGTCGGAGAAGTTGAACCGCGAGACGTCGAAGGTTGCCTGGTCGACGTACTGCTGGTCGGTGGGGACCTGCCCGATCTCGCCGTCGCGATAGGCCCAGGCGACCGGCTTGTCGTCGGCGTCCAGGACGGTGACCTCGACGGTCTCGGCCGTGATGTCGACGGTCAGCACCTGCTGGCTGGCGGCCTCGGAGAGGAGGCGTTCGACCATA
>NZ_CANG01000183.1:0-435 GCF_000309315.1 Sedimentibacter sp. B4 | reverse complement strand
GCGGCACCGCCCTCGACGACTCCTCCGACGCCGTCTTCGTGTACTCCTCGGCCACGGTCGGCCAGGTGGCGATCGGGGACTACGTGCAGGTCACCGGCGCGGTGTCGGAGTACCAGGGGCTCACCGAGCTCAGCGTTCCGTCGGGCGGACTCAGCGAGCTGGCTGCGACCGGGGTCACCCCGCCCGTCGCGGCGAAGGTCACCTGGCCGCGGACCGATGCGGCCAGGGAAGCGCTGGAGTCGATGCTGGTCGCTCCGCAGGGCGACTACACCGTCACCGACACCTACTCGACGAACTACTACGCATCGATCGGCCTGGCGTCGGGCACCACCCCGCTGCGCACCCCGACGGACGCCGCAGCACCGGGCTCTGCCGCGGCGCAGGCGGTCGCCGACGACAACGCTGCCCGCGCGGTCACGCTCGACGACGGGGCAT
>NZ_CANG01000184.1:0-241 GCF_000309315.1 Sedimentibacter sp. B4 | reverse complement strand
AAGTGAGCCGCGCGAACCCGTAGCCGGCCATCGTGCAGAGGATGACCTGGCCCAGGGTGCGCGCCAGCGTGATGATCACAGAATTCAAGGCCATCTGGCCGAGCGGGATGCTGTCGAAGACAGCGCCGAAGTTCCACGTCCACGGGTCGGGGATCCATTGCGGCGGCACGAGGACGGATCCACCGTAGGTCTTGAACGCGGTCAAGAACTCCCAAACGAACGGGAAGACCATGAAGGCAGA
>NZ_CANG01000185.1:0-241 GCF_000309315.1 Sedimentibacter sp. B4 | reverse complement strand
CGGTGGCGTCCAAGGAGGCCGAGTGGTGGGAGTTGGTGAAGAAGATCCCGCAGCTCAACACCGGCAAGCTGCCGGTGGTCTCGGTCGGCGATTTCAACTCCTCGAAGTTCACCAGCTACACCGCGCAGCTGCTGCCGGCGATGAAGGCCGCCGGCTTCGGGGACGTGATGAACCAGGAGTACACGGTGAACCCGCCGAAGGGGATCCGGGCGGAGAACGTCGTGAACGGCTGGATCAACTC
>NZ_CANG01000186.1:0-276 GCF_000309315.1 Sedimentibacter sp. B4 | reverse complement strand
GTCCCGGCACACTGCGGGGCTCAGTCCGTCCGACCTCGCCGCACTCGACTACGACCGGTTCCTGGCCGCGTTCACCGATGGCATCGCTGCCCATCACGCAGGTCTGCTGCCGGCGTTCAAGGAGATGGTCGAGGAAGCGTTCGCCGCCGGGCTGGTGAAGGTGGTGTTCGCCACGGAGACGCTCGCGCTCGGCATCAACATGCCCGCGAAGAGCGTCGTACTCGAGAAGCTTGTGAAGTACAACGGCGAGACCCACGCGGACATCACGGCAGGGGA
>NZ_CANG01000187.1:0-493 GCF_000309315.1 Sedimentibacter sp. B4 | reverse complement strand
GCTCCAGCGCGCCGGACCCGGGCCTGGTCTCCGAGCTCTCCGTGATCCTGGTCCGCGCCCGCGCGCGGATCGCGAGTCCGAACACCCTGACCTGGGCCACGATCGCCGCGTTCTTCACCCGGACGATCCCTGCGGCGCTGTACCGGATCCGCTGGTGGTCAGTCGTGGTGAGCGCGGCCTGCCTGCTGGTCGCCGCGGTCGCAGGCTGGTGGATGGTCACGAACCCGGACGTGCTGAACACGGTCGTCACGCCCGAGGAGCAGCGCTACATCGCCGAGCAGGCATTCGCGTCCTACTACTCCGAGTACCCGAGCGCGAGCTTCGCCGCGCTGGTCTGGACCAACAACGCGATCATCGCCGCGCTGTGCGTGGCCACGGGCATCACCGGGTTGTACCCCGCACAGATCCTGTTCTCCAAACTCCCTCAACGTGGGCGTGATGTGGGCCGTGATGCACGTCCAGGGCGCCGAGGGGGTGTTCTGGTCGCTGATCA
>NZ_CANG01000188.1:0-241 GCF_000309315.1 Sedimentibacter sp. B4 | reverse complement strand
CTGCAGGACCTCGCCCGGATCGCGGCAAAGACCAGCCAGGTGCCGGTGACGCTTGCCAGGACGGAACTCGCCCTCGCGGAACTCACCTCCCCGGTGGACGGGATCGTGGTCTGGGTGGCTTCCCCGGGTGCGACCCTTGCCCCCGGTGCGACCGTCGTCAGCATCCGAGAGACCGGCCCGAGCCGCGTCACCGCCTGGCTGTCGTCCAGCCAGTTGGCGCAGGTCTGCCGAAGTGACCCGG
>NZ_CANG01000189.1:0-574 GCF_000309315.1 Sedimentibacter sp. B4 | reverse complement strand
GAACCCGACCTCGCTCGAACCCGCACATCCAACATGGGTGCGTGGCGCTCCGGCGACACCGGCCCGAGGAGGGTTCCTCGCTGGGCAGCGGCCACGGACTCGAGCCGGGCGGCGGCTCTGCCACAGAGGGCAGCGTAAGGCCAAGGCACTGCGCTGTCGGTTGCTCACCCGGGGACTCATCCGGTCTGCGACCAGTCGCTATCCTGATTGACGATCCCGTTGAAGGCCTACCCCAGCCTCACCCCCTGACGGCCCGCTCGTGGATCTTCGAGCCTGCCCGCACGACCCCTCCGCGCGGGCAGGCTCCCTTTGCGCCAGACGAGACGGACGGGCCTCCGTTGATGGAACCGGGGGCGCGCCCCCCGGCCTTTCAGCCCAGCCCGGTGTTCAGCACAATGCGGAACCTCTCCTGGTGCAGGGATGGTTCAATGCCCCAAGGCAACAAGGTTCACGAGATCCCTGTGGCAGGGGCGTCAGCCTGAACCTGTCAATGGACCGCGGCAGCCCTCAGGTGAACGAATCTGGTCCGCCAATTCATCGTCACCGAGTGGTCAGCACCGAGCCAATCGGGAAA
>NZ_CANG01000190.1:0-241 GCF_000309315.1 Sedimentibacter sp. B4 | reverse complement strand
GGACGATCTCGGCGACCGCGGCGGTGGCGAGCCCTCGCCCGCCGGCCTCCTGCGCGAGCCAGTAGCCGACGCTCGCCGACTGGAACGGTCCGCGAACGATGTTGTTCAGGTTGATTCGGCCCACGACCGCCCCGGCCTCGTCGAGGATCACCTGGGGCAGCAGCGTGCCCTCGGCGTGGCGGCGCAACGAGTCGGCGATCACCTCGGACTGTCCCTCGACCGTGAAGTAGTGGTCGGGACG
>NZ_CANG01000191.1:0-231 GCF_000309315.1 Sedimentibacter sp. B4 | reverse complement strand
GTTCCTGGGCGTGCACGCCACCAACCCGGTGAATGGCGAGCGACTGCCGGTGTACGCCGCCGACTACGTGCTGGCCGAGTACGGCACCGGTGCGGTGATGGCGGTCCCCGCGCACGACCAGCGCGACCTGGATTTCGCGAAGGCGTTCGACCTGCCCGTCCGCGTGGTGGTCGACACCGGCGAGCCCGACCCGGCGACGACCTGGGTGGCGACACCCGGCGACGGCACCTA
>NZ_CANG01000192.1:0-241 GCF_000309315.1 Sedimentibacter sp. B4 | reverse complement strand
GTCCAGGCGACCTGCCCGACGAGTCCGAGCAGGATCACCACCGCCCAGGTGCGACCCTGGACTCCGATTCGCCGGCCGGGCACGACGTCCGTGTCGTTGGGCATCGAACCCCTTGTGGTGAGGATGACGGGACGGATTCCGGCACAGTACACCCGACGCTGCGATCGTTCCGCGGGCGGCACGCCGGGTCCGACATTGGCCGGCCGCCGCCGGTCGCCGACGCCCAAAGAGGAGACGACGC
>NZ_CANG01000193.1:0-211 GCF_000309315.1 Sedimentibacter sp. B4 | reverse complement strand
GCGAACCGCCGGCTTCCAGTCGAGCGGCGAGGCCGAGCCCGGCAGCCTTCGCCTGCTCCTCGGCGATGGTCCTCGCTGTTGCCGCGAGCTCCTCGAGGCCGTTCATGGCAGGGTTGACGCCGACGAGGGTGAGTTCTCGCTCGACGACGGTGAGGTCGGCTCCCCATACCTCGGCGAGGATCCGGCGCAGGTACGGCGTTGCGTGGTCCCA
>NZ_CANG01000194.1:0-430 GCF_000309315.1 Sedimentibacter sp. B4 | reverse complement strand
TAGAAGGTCGAGTTCGAGATCACCCAGGGCCCCAAGGGTCCGCAGGCCTCGAACATCAGCCCCATCTGATCAGCCTGAACGGACGGCCCCCGCGCTTCGGCGCGGGGGCCGTTCTGCGTCCCGCTGGTGCGAGAATCACCGCATGGCCGCGGACATCTTCTGCCAGATCATCGCCGGCACGCTGGACACGGAGGTGGTCTGGCGCGACGAGACGGTGGTCGCCTTCCTCGACCACCGGCCGGTGTTCAAGGGCCACGTGCTGGTCTGCCCGGCCCGGCATGTGGAGAGCCTGCTCGACCTGCCCGGTGAACTGATGCAGCCGCTGCTGACGACCGCCCAGCGTGTGGCGCGGGCGATGGGGCCCGCACTCGGCGCGGACGGCAGCTTCGTGGCGATGAACAACGTGGTCAGCCAGTCGGTGCCACACCTG
>NZ_CANG01000195.1:0-259 GCF_000309315.1 Sedimentibacter sp. B4 | reverse complement strand
TCATGGACGCTGGTTCAGGCGACGCTGTACTGCTCGCCGGCCTCGTAGACGGCCTCGACGATGCGGTCGAAGTCGACCGGGGACTCAGAGCTGACGTTGAGCTTCGCGTCCTCGAGGGTGAGTTCGACGCCGGTGACACCCGGCACGGCCGATACCTCTCCTTGATGGCGTGCACGCAGTGGTTGCAGGTCATCCCGGTGACGGTGTAGCTGGTGATCATGGGGCTTTTCCTTTCGTTTTGGTTTCTAGGAGCGGACGA
>NZ_CANG01000196.1:0-239 GCF_000309315.1 Sedimentibacter sp. B4 | reverse complement strand
CGAACCGCCGAGTACCCGCGTCCGGCGCATCTGCTGGCGCACTTCAGCGACACCCACCTTCGCCACCCGGACGACCCGCTCGTGGGTGGCGTCCTGGATGCCCGACCGAACCTGGTCGCCGCGCTCGAGGCTGCGTCCGCCCACTCCCCCGAGGCGCTGGTGTTCACCGGTGACCTGTCCGACGACGGGACGCCCGAGTCGTACGCCGAGCTCCGCAGGATCGTGCAGCCGGTCGCGAC
>NZ_CANG01000197.1:0-241 GCF_000309315.1 Sedimentibacter sp. B4 | reverse complement strand
GTGCCACACTGCCCATGACGAGCGCCGCGGCGGCGATGCCCGTGGCGATGGCGCTGCCGGCCGTGATCACACCAGCAGCCTGCAGGGCGGCCGCGACTCCTGCGGCACCGCCCCCGGCGTTCAGTACCTTGATGATCTTCTGGGTGGTCGCATGGGAGATCTGCACACCAACGCCCCACCAGTACACCGTGGGGTCGGCGACGACCGGGAACGCCGTGGAAGCCGAAACGTCCACGGTCTA
>NZ_CANG01000198.1:0-203 GCF_000309315.1 Sedimentibacter sp. B4 | reverse complement strand
ACCTTGGCGCCGGCGCCGATCATCACACCCTTGCCGATCTTCGGGTGCCGGTCGCCGCCGACCTTGCCGGTACCGCCGAGCGTGACCTCGTGGAGCATCGAGAAGTCGTCCTCGACGACCGCAGTCTCGCCGATCACCACGGACGTGGCGTGGTCGAACATGATCCCCTTGCCGATCCGGGCGCCGGGGTGGATGTCGACGGC
>NZ_CANG01000199.1:0-297 GCF_000309315.1 Sedimentibacter sp. B4 | reverse complement strand
TTTCCCGTTCACTCGTTCGCCCTTGTCGGAGGCTTGAACGGGAAGAGGAACCGTCCCCTGAACGGGAAGAGGGACGGTTCTGGTGAACGGGAAGGGAACCGTCCCCGTGAACGGGAAGGGAACCGTCCCGTGAACGGGAAGGGAACCGTCCCTGAGAACCGCGCGCGGCGCCTCAGGCCAGGGGACGGCGGTACTGGTCGCTGCCGAAGCCGAGGATGAGGTAGCCGATCGTGCTGAAGATGACCAGCAGGAAGATCGACCACCCGGCGCCCTTGCCGAACCGCTCGCCAAGCTTCA
>NZ_CANG01000200.1:0-215 GCF_000309315.1 Sedimentibacter sp. B4 | reverse complement strand
AACGCGGTCTGTCGCTGGCAGTTCACCGGACGCGAACGCGAGCTCGGCGCGCTGGAGGAGCGCCGCCGGCTCAGCGACGAGCTCCACGCGGACCTGTCCCAGCAGGTCGCGGCGCTCGGCCTGCACGTCGGCCTGACCAAGCTCGACGTCACCGAGCGCGACCTGGCCCGGCTGGGCGACGACGTCGGCAACCTGGACGCCATGGTCGAGACCCT
>NZ_CANG01000201.1:0-439 GCF_000309315.1 Sedimentibacter sp. B4 | reverse complement strand
GGCGCCGATGTCCCCCCCGGGTCGCCGTCCTGCAGCGTTCGCGCGAGCACGCCGTCCAGGGCGGTACCGGAGACCACGCCCAGTTGGCCGGCCTGCGACACCTCCCGGGCCAGCTCCCAAGAAGAGACGCCAATACCCATGCCGCCCTGTATGACCACTGGTTGCGGCGTCGTTCTCACGGTGTCCCGTCGGGTCGTTTGCGTTACCCTACGCTACCGTAAGTTCCGGCTTCTGGGTAATCGGCACGGAACCCGCGCTCCCCGCAATGGGGAAATTCCGACGTGGCCACGGCCCACCAGACCCGGTCGGCGCCCATCCCCTCCGCCGGAACCAACCCCACGATCACAGGCAGGCCTGACCTCCCCGGCGCGGACCCGAAGCTCTCGATCTCGGCGAACGTGGCGCATTCGGCATCATGCGCGCGCTGGTCTCGAAAGAG
>NZ_CANG01000202.1:0-211 GCF_000309315.1 Sedimentibacter sp. B4 | reverse complement strand
CTCGCCGACCACGTCGCCGGCCAGCGTGACGTCGGCGCCGATCAGCTCGCCGAGCCGCTTCGCGACCGGGGCGAGCGAGTACTTGGGGTTGACCTCACCCTTGGGCCGGCCCAGGTGGGCCATCACGACCACCTTCGCGCCGGCGTCCTTGAGCAGGGTCAGGGTCGGCAGCGCCGCCCGGATCCGACCATCGTCGGTGATGGTGTTCCCG
>NZ_CANG01000203.1:0-223 GCF_000309315.1 Sedimentibacter sp. B4 | reverse complement strand
ATGCCGGAGCGACACCGCCAGGAGCTACTGGACGCCCTCGGTGCGTTCGCCGCGTTCGCTGCGGCCGCCGAGGAACCCCCCGTCGTCGACTACCCGAGCGAGCTCGGCTGGTAAGGAAGGCATCGACGGCGTCCGGGAGCGAGTGGTGGCCGAAAAGGGACGGTTCTCGTTCTCGTCCACCCGGCTGGCGGCGTCCGGGAGCGAGCGGTGGCCGAGAACGAGA
>NZ_CANG01000204.1:0-425 GCF_000309315.1 Sedimentibacter sp. B4 | reverse complement strand
GCTATGAGACCCTGCAGCAGTATCCGACCGGCGGCTGGACGATGGCCGGGATCGTCGGCACCGAGTGCGGCTTCCCGCTGAAGAGCAAGCTGCTCACCATCGGGGTGAACTCCAACGTCCAGGGCGAGCAGGTGGAGACCTACCTACCGGGGGCCACCTGCCTGGGCGACGTGCTCGAGGCGCAGGGCTACACCAACGCCTACGTCGGCGGAGCGAACGTCCGGTTCGGCGGCAAGGACACCTACCTCACCGACCACGGCTACACCTCGATCGAGGGCCGCGAGAAGTGGGAGGCCCAAGGCGAGGACCCGTCCAACATCTCGATCTGGGGCTTGTCGGATGCGCGCCTGTTCGTCCACGCGAAGGACACCCTGGAACGGCTGCGCAAGACCGGGACGCCCTACAACCTGACCCTGCTGACCATG
>NZ_CANG01000205.1:0-241 GCF_000309315.1 Sedimentibacter sp. B4 | reverse complement strand
GCGGGTGGCCGGCCGGATCGCGGCGCAGGCGATGGCCGCCGGCGCCGCGGCGATCGCGCCTGGCGTCACCACGGACGAGATCGACCAGGTGGTGCACGACTTCATCGTCGCCCACGACGCCTACCCGTCCACGCTCGGCTACCGGGGCTTCCCCAAGTCGTGCTGCACCTCGGTCAACGAGGTGATCTGCCACGGCATCCCGGACGCCCGCCCGCTCGAGGACGGCGATCTGGTCAAGATA
>NZ_CANG01000206.1:0-226 GCF_000309315.1 Sedimentibacter sp. B4 | reverse complement strand
CCCCCGGCGCTGGATCAGGATCGCCTCGGACTCCAGGATCGCCTCACCGAACAGTTCCAGGCCGGCCCGCTTGAGCGTCGTGCCGGTCTCGACGACGTCGGCCACCACATCGGCCACTCCGAGGCGCACCGAGCTCTCCACCGCGCCGTCCAGGTGGATCAGCCGGGCGGTGACGCCGTGGCTGTCCAGGTAGGCCGCCACCAGGCCGGGGTAGGAGGTTGCGATC
>NZ_CANG01000207.1:0-241 GCF_000309315.1 Sedimentibacter sp. B4 | reverse complement strand
CGGCGACCCCGGGTCCCCCTGGGCGATCGGTGGCCCCGAGGGCGGCCACGACGCCATCCACCCCGATCTGGGCGACTGGGACGCGTTCGACCGGTTCGTCGCGAAGGCCAGGGAGGTCGGCCTGGAGGTCGCCCTCGACTTCGCCCTGCAGGCGAGCCCTGACCACCCGTGGGTTTCGACCCACCCGGAGTGGTTCACCACCCGGCTGGACGGCACGATCGCCTACGCGGAGAACCCGCCA
>NZ_CANG01000208.1:0-218 GCF_000309315.1 Sedimentibacter sp. B4 | reverse complement strand
TGGGGTGCCCAGCGCAGGGAGGGCCTGCGGGAGGCGGTCCAGGCCACGGGTGCCGAGGTGATCCACCTGGGCAACTTCTCGGGGACCTTCGACGGCGGGTTCGCGGCGGCGGACCTGATGCTGGCCTCGCCGGCGACGGCCGTGCTCGCCTACAACGACATCGTCGCGTGCGGCCTGCTCAACCGGCTGGCCGCGAGGGGCGTCCGCGTCCCCGACGA
>NZ_CANG01000209.1:0-217 GCF_000309315.1 Sedimentibacter sp. B4 | reverse complement strand
CGGTGGCGATGCCCTGGAGGCGGGTGTGCTGTTCGCCGCGCTGTACGCCGTGACCCGTTCGCTGTGGTGGACGATGGGCCTGCACTTCGCCTGGAACATGATGCAGGGCCCGGTGTTCGGATCCGCCGTCTCGGGGTCGGGGCGTGCGTCCGGCTGGCTGCGCGCGGAGTTCACCGGTCCGGACTGGCTCACCGGAGGACCGTTCGGCATCGAGGCG
>NZ_CANG01000210.1:0-241 GCF_000309315.1 Sedimentibacter sp. B4 | reverse complement strand
GTCGGCTCGGTGAGTCGGTACTCGTTCGCCTTGCCCTTGCCGAACTGATTCCCACCCACAGCTGTCTGCTCGAGCCATCCGAGCCCGACCAGGTCACGCACGGCACGCTTGACCGTGCGAACGTCGAGCCCGGTATCGACGGTGAGCCGCGACCACCCCGGATGAGCCCCACCACCATCGGCGCCGGCATAGGTCGCAACCATCACCAGCACCGTGACCTGAACCGGGCTCAGCCCTCGGC
>NZ_CANG01000211.1:0-421 GCF_000309315.1 Sedimentibacter sp. B4 | reverse complement strand
CCGCAGCGAGCCCAGTGCCAGGTCGAGGCGTCCCGGTCGGACGGCAGTCGCAAACGGTCATCGCACAATGCGTCCAGGGCAGTGCCGATCACGGCCAGCAACTCGCCGTCCGTGTACTGCTCGAACCCTGCCTCCATGACCCAACGCTACGACCCGCCACTGACACTTCCAGGGCCACGAACTCGCTATCCACAAGGGGATTCAAGTTCGTACAGATATCCACACAGACTCGTGGCGAAGCCAGGTGGTGACCTCGAGGTTCCACTTGTGGGTGGTGCAGGGCGCATACGCCGGCACCACGTTCGAGAGCGCGTAGCGGACGCCGCGGCAGCTCAGGGCCGCGGCTCGGGCACGATGCCAAGCGCGCCGACGGCGGCACTCAGTGGTGCGGGCCCGACGGCGTCGTGGACGGTCCTCAGAC
>NZ_CANG01000212.1:0-365 GCF_000309315.1 Sedimentibacter sp. B4 | reverse complement strand
ATCCCGATGTGGCTGCAGGGCATCGTCCTGCCGCTGGTGGTCTGGCTGTTCACGAAGACGATCCCGTTCGCACCGATCCCGATGTACCAGTTCGAGATGTGGTACACACCCTTCCCGTTCGCCACCTGGTTCACCACCGGATCGATCACGGCCATGATCCTGATGGTCGGTGTCTTCGCCCTCGCCAGCGCGATCTGGTACCCCTTCTTCAAGGCGTACGAGAAGCAGACGCTGATGGCCGAGGCGGTCGACGTCGAAATCGCGACCACTGCTGCGGCCTGATCAGGCACGGCGTCCCCCCAGGATGAAGAGAGAAATCACCATGAACCAATCGAACGACGGCACGCTGGTCAGCGCAGCGATGA
>NZ_CANG01000213.1:0-422 GCF_000309315.1 Sedimentibacter sp. B4 | reverse complement strand
TTCTTCCTTCCCCGGATCTGTGAGCACTGCCTGAACCCGTCCTGCATGGCATCGTGCCCGTCGGGCGCGATCTACAAGCGGGAAGAGGACGGCATCGTGCTGGTCGACCAGGACCGCTGCCGCGGCTGGCGCCAGTGCATAACCGGTTGCCCTACAAGAAGATTACTTCAACCACCGCTCCGGCAAGGCCGAGAAGTGCACGTTCTGCTACCCGCGGCTCGAGGTCGGGCTGCCCACCGTGTGCTCGGAGACCTGCGTGGGACGCCTGCGCTACCTGGGCATCGTCCTCTACGACCCGGACGCGGTGCTGGCGGCGGCGTCGGTGGACGAGAAGGACCTCTACTCCGCCCAGGTCGACCTCATGCTCGACCCGTTCGACCCCGAGGTGATCGCGCTGGCCCGGGCCGGCGGCATGCCGGAGG
>NZ_CANG01000214.1:0-241 GCF_000309315.1 Sedimentibacter sp. B4 | reverse complement strand
ATCTCCCGGGCGGGGACGCCGGTGGCCTTCGCACCTTCGAGGAACTTGTCCGCGAAGGCCGGGTCGTCGTCCGGCCCGGTGACGAAATAGCCGCCCGTGGTCTCGATCGCCTCGGACTGGATCCTGGAGAGGATCGCGTTCTCCTGGGCGCACTCCGTCGCAGAGAGCGGGTCACTGACCACATAGCGTCCGCCCGAGTGCAACAGGCCGTGGAACCGTCCGGTGGTGCCTTGGCCCAGGT
>NZ_CANG01000215.1:0-306 GCF_000309315.1 Sedimentibacter sp. B4 | reverse complement strand
GACAGTGCGTCCCGCACCTGCCCCATCAGTGGCGTGGTGGCCATGAAGCCATCGGTGATGACCAGCACCCGCCGCCCGTCCAGATCGGCCAGCGCCGACAGTGAGTCAGGCCCGTAGCAGAGGGTGGTGGTGAGTTGGAAGCGAAACACCGGCTGGTCTCCCGTCACGCGAAGAGAACTGGCGCCGGTACTCGCTGGGGGACACACCCGTGTGTGCCCGGAAGACCCGCGAGAAGTAGTTGACCTGGTTGAAGTCGAGCTCCGCAGCGATCTTCTGCACCGGCATCTGGGTGGAAGCTAACATCAG
>NZ_CANG01000216.1:0-199 GCF_000309315.1 Sedimentibacter sp. B4 | reverse complement strand
ACGATCGCGGCCATCTTGTCGGTGTCGGGGATGTTGCGCAGCACGAGGGCACGCTCGACGCCCGGGATCGGCGGCACGAACGGGGCGGCGCCGGGAGCCAGGACGAGGCTGTCGTAGCTCTCCGTGTACTCCGCCCCGGTGCCGAGGTTGCGGACGCTGACGGTCTTCGCCGCGCGATCGATCGAGGTCACCTCGGAGT
>NZ_CANG01000217.1:0-234 GCF_000309315.1 Sedimentibacter sp. B4 | reverse complement strand
CGCCGCCGCCGCGGTTGCCGGAACCCTCGCCGTGCTTCCGATCAGCGTGATCGCTACCAACGTTCAGGATGCCGGTGGCTTCGTGACCATCATGGGTGGTCAGGGAAGCTACCCGCTCAAGTGATCGCCTGAATAGCAAGCTTCACCTCACACACAACCACCCCCAGTAGAGTCAGAACGGCGGTAGCCTCGATGGCTACCGCCGTTCTGCTGTTCCCGCGTCGCACCGCGCCG
>NZ_CANG01000218.1:0-335 GCF_000309315.1 Sedimentibacter sp. B4 | reverse complement strand
ACGTCTCCTACCCAGTTTCCGCTGGTCGGTGTGGTCCTGCTCGGCACGTGGGGCTATGCGCAGGGCTGGGTGACGCTGGGCGAGATCACCACGGCCGCGATCTACGTGCAGGGACTGGTGGAGCCGATGGACCGGCTGATCCAGGTGTTCGACACCATGCAGGTCGGATTGGCCGCGACCACCCGCCTGCTTGGCGTGGCGGAGGTCCCCGAGGACCGGGTGGCGGGCGAGGCGCGTCCCGAGGGCACCGAGGTCGTCGGGGAGGACCTGCGGTTCGCCTACCGTCCGGGCGTGGACGTGCTGCACGGCATCGACCTCGACCTGAAACCGGGGGA
>NZ_CANG01000219.1:0-241 GCF_000309315.1 Sedimentibacter sp. B4 | reverse complement strand
GTACCAGCGGGTCGGCGAGGTGCTCGAACCGGTGGCTGGTCGAGCGCGGGGTGTCGATCCGCACCCGGACGATCTCCTCACCCAGCAGGTACCGGCAGGTGTCGATCTCGTGGATCGCGGTGTCGTCGATCATGTTCCTGGTCTTGTACCCCTCCGGGACGGTGGGGTTGCGGTGCCGGCAGTGCACCAGGGTCGCGTAGCCGAGCTCACCGGAGACCAGCACATCGCGCAGCTCCTGGTA
>NZ_CANG01000220.1:0-257 GCF_000309315.1 Sedimentibacter sp. B4 | reverse complement strand
CGGGCGCAAGTTATGACCGTGCGCGATGGAATTCCTCATGGTGGAGACGGGGTTCCTCAACGTGCGCAACCAGTCGATGTCGAACCCCAGTGTCTCCAGGCGAGCAGCATACGTCTCCAAAGCGGGAACCGCCCCTCGGAGTTGCCAGTCTCGATCCTGAAGATCGGCTCGCCGAGTGCCAAGAGGAGCCCTCTGGCACCAGCCTCGATGAGTGGGTACGCCGCTCGGGCGGCGTCGTCGTAGCGACCGTCCCAGAA
>NZ_CANG01000221.1:0-240 GCF_000309315.1 Sedimentibacter sp. B4 | reverse complement strand
GAACAGGCAATTCCAGGCGGCGGATACATGTTTCAATAGGTATAGTATTGTTTGCATTTTCAACTATCGTTGGCTGGGAATATTATGGAGAAAGATGTGCTGAGTATTTGTTTGGACCAAAAGCAAACATGATATACAGAATTATATGGATTCCATTTGTATTGGTAGGAGCTATAGGCGGACTTGAATTTGTATGGTCATTAGCTGATACATTAAATGGTTTGATGGCAATTCCAAACT
>NZ_CANG01000222.1:0-393 GCF_000309315.1 Sedimentibacter sp. B4 | reverse complement strand
CCTTGCCAACGCCGACTTCGTCACCGACCGGCTCGCCGTGGGCGGCGACCTCTCGCCGAACTTCGTCCGGGCTCGCGCCCAACTGGACGAGCTCCTCGCCGCGGGGATCACCCACATCGTCGACCTTCGGGAGGAGTGGAGCGACGAAGGGCTGGTGGAAACCTGGGCACCGCAGGTGCGCTACCTGCAGCACCGGGTCGCCGACGCCGGCCAGAAGATCGGACCGGACTGGTTCGCCGGCCTGGTCGCATGGGTGGACGAGGCGCTCGCGGACTCCTCGGCGAAGGTGCTCGTGCACTGCCACATGGGGGTGAACCGGGCACCCTCGGCGATGCTGGCGCTCCTGCTGGCCCAGGGGCTGGGGCTGCGTCCGGCACTGGACGCGATCCGGCA
>NZ_CANG01000223.1:0-413 GCF_000309315.1 Sedimentibacter sp. B4 | reverse complement strand
ACCTCGGAGCCGGTACCGGAGGTGAACCTCATCTTCAGGCCACGCGACGCGTAGCAGGAAGCCAGGAACGCCTTCGACCACGGGGTGTCGTCACCGTCCATGAACACGGCCTCGGTGCCGTACACCGAGACGGTCTCGGCGTAGGCGGTGAAGCCACGCATACCGAGCTCGAGTTCGGTGGCCTCCTCGACCGCGCACTGGGTGAGGATGCCCGGACGCCCGACCTGCGCGCCCACCATCAGCGCGATGGCGTTGAACGGTGCGTACCGGACAATTCCGACCGTGGTCTCCAACTCGGCGAAGCCGCGCAGGGCGGCCTCGGCCGCGTCCGCGGCGATCTGGACCGGATGGTCCTTCACGTTGGTGACGTGGGCTTGGTTGGCCGGGGACTTCCGGGCCCGCATCTTGGTGAC
>NZ_CANG01000224.1:0-263 GCF_000309315.1 Sedimentibacter sp. B4 | reverse complement strand
TCGTGTTGTCGAGGACGGCGCGCCCTTCGCGTCGCTGGCCAGTTCGGCCGCGAGCACGAACAGCCGCTGCTGAATCCCGTGGAGGGTTTCCCGGACCGAACTGTCGGTCGCTGCGGCCTTCGCCTCCCCGATGGCGGCGTTGGCCTCGTCGACCGTGCCGTACGCCTCCACCTCCGGGTCCTGCTTGGGCACGCGCGAGCCGCCGAACAGGCCGGTCGAGCCGGCATCGCCGGTGCGCGTGTACACGTTGGGCATTGCTACGA
>NZ_CANG01000225.1:0-223 GCF_000309315.1 Sedimentibacter sp. B4 | reverse complement strand
GTGGATGGAGGATCCACTGGGAACGTTGTCTGTGGCACAGTTGCTATCGATTGCCGTTGTGGAGCGGGCCTGGCGGCCGAGCCGCAAGCTGCCGAGGCTATACGATCTGGCTATCCCGTCAGAGCCAAGTGTCAGGCAGTGCTGATTTCGACGAGACCCTCGAGCCCGGCGAAGTCGTCGATGTTGCGCGTGTAGAGGCGTGCGCCGTGGGCGTGGGCTGTAG
>NZ_CANG01000226.1:0-395 GCF_000309315.1 Sedimentibacter sp. B4 | reverse complement strand
TGACAGGGCGACCTCGGCGAGGATCCGGGACGCTTCCGCGGCCGAGGCGGGAGAGGCGTCATAGGCGAGCGCGACCCACGGCGTGGCCGGCGTCTCTTCGCCGATCCGCGGGTCGTCGTGCTGGTCGTCGGTGAAGCGGCGGGCGAGCCGACCCTCGCCCTGGCCGTGCCCGCCGCGCGCCAGAACGGTGTCGATGTGCATCTGGTTGACCGTGCCGGCGAACCGCTCCCTGGCCCCTGCATCCGCCGTAGCACCCTCGGAGAGGAGGATCAGCATGGTCGGGGTGTTGGCCTGGTCGTGCCCGATGTAGGCCACACCGGCCGGGGCGGCAACCAGCCGCGCGTCCAGCCAGAAGTCGCCGACCTTCGGCGGGTCGGAGGGCAGCAGCGGGGAGA
>NZ_CANG01000227.1:0-385 GCF_000309315.1 Sedimentibacter sp. B4 | reverse complement strand
ACACCGGGCGCCTGGTCGAGTTCACGCTCGCAGAGAGCACCCTCACCGGCCGGGTGCTGGGCGTGGTCGGTGACGTGGTCGATGTGGACGTGGACGGCACCGCGCAGAGGATCCCGCTGGATGGGGTGAAGCGGGCGTTGGTGCAGGTGGAGTTGAACCGTCCGGTCGCCGGCGAGGACGAAGAAGAAGCGGAGGAGTGACGTGGACGTCGATATGAGCGCGCTCAAGCAACTGGAGCGTGACAAGGAAATCAGCATGGACGTGCTGCTCGACGCACTGTCCGAGGCACTGCTCAACGCCTACGAGAAGACCCCCGGAGCGGTTCCCGGAGCCCGCGTCGATGTCGACCGGCGTACCGGGAAGGTGAGTGTCCACGCCCCGGAGC
>NZ_CANG01000228.1:0-426 GCF_000309315.1 Sedimentibacter sp. B4 | reverse complement strand
AAATGGCCCGCCCTAACGATTAGATGTCCCCTTTCGGGTGACTATCACGGCCCCATTAGGACTGATTCATGTCCTCTTTCGGGTGACTCAAACAGGGCCGTCAGAGCCACTTTAGCGGATTTTGGGGCTTTCTTGGAAGAACCCTTTGACACCGGCTCCGTGCGAATGTAATGATTCTTGACGAAGTGGCTCTGGGGGGATGGAAAGTCCGGGGTCACCGGCGGACCTATCCCAAGCACCTGAAAGGGGTCTCACGTGAAGAACCTGCCCGCCAAGATCGTCGGCACCGTACTGGCCAAGAAGGAGCGCGGCGCGACCGCCGTCGAGTACGGCATCATGGTCGCCCTCATCGCGGCCGTCATCATCACCATCGTCGCGACCCTGGGCACCCAGCTGAACACGATGTTCACCGGCGTCTCCAACAAG
>NZ_CANG01000229.1:0-408 GCF_000309315.1 Sedimentibacter sp. B4 | reverse complement strand
CGGCGAGCAGGTAGTAGGTGCCGTCGATCTTGTACAGATGAGGCCCCTCGGCCCAGACCGCGCCGAGCATCGCGCCGTTCCAGATCACGGTCCGCGGACCGACGAGCGCGAGCGTGGTCAGGTCGAGCTCGCGCACCCACACCTCGGTCTGGTCGGGCCACTGCGGTTCGGGGGCGAGCCGGGTGCCGTGCAGCCAGGCGCGTCCGTCGTCGTCGAAGAACAGGGACGGGTCGATGCCGTCCGCGTCCAGCCAGACCGGGTCCGACCATGGGCCGGCCGGATCGGTGGCGGTGACCAGGAAGTTGCCGCCCCGGCTCGCGTCCTCCCGGTCGACCAGGGTGCAGACCACCCAGAAGCGCCCGTCGTGGTGCCGGATCGTGGGCGCGTAGAGCCCGCCGGAGGACGCGA
>NZ_CANG01000230.1:0-239 GCF_000309315.1 Sedimentibacter sp. B4 | reverse complement strand
CCGGCCTGATCGTGAACAAGATCAAGGGCACCTTCAAGTCCGTGGCCGTGAAGGCGCCGGGCTTCGGCGATCGTCGCAAGGCCATGCTGGGCGACATCGCGATCCTGACCGGTGGCCAGGTCATCTCCGAAGAGGTCGGCCTGAAGCTGGACGCGGTCACCCTCGAGCTGCTCGGACGGGCCCGCTCGGTGAAGGTGACCAAGGACGAGACCACGATCATCGACGGTGCGGGCGAGGCA
>NZ_CANG01000231.1:0-261 GCF_000309315.1 Sedimentibacter sp. B4 | reverse complement strand
CCGACCCGACGATGTCGATGTCGGCCTGGGTGAACTCGCGGTAGCGACCCTCCTGTGGCCGCTCGCCCCGCCACGCCTTCTGGATCTGGTAGCGACGGAACGGGAACTGCAGGTGGCCCGAGTTCTCCAGCACGTAGCGGGCGAACGGCACGGTGAGGTCGAAGTGCAGGCCGAGGTCGTCGGACGCGTCCGCGGCGGCATGCAGTCGCCGCACCACGAACACCTCCTTGTCGATCTCGCCCTTGCGGCTGAGCTGTTCCA
>NZ_CANG01000232.1:0-202 GCF_000309315.1 Sedimentibacter sp. B4 | reverse complement strand
TACACCGTGCTGCAGGAGCGCAACCTCGGCATCGTGCCCGACCCGGATGAGGACAACTGAGAATGAGCGATAACGAGAGCAGCCGCGCGGCGCGCAAGGTGCGCGAGGGCATCGTCGTGTCCGACAAGATGGACAAGACCGTGGTCGTGGCCGTCGAGCAGCGCGTGAAGCACCCGCTGTACGGCAAGGTGATGACGAAGTA
>NZ_CANG01000233.1:0-213 GCF_000309315.1 Sedimentibacter sp. B4 | reverse complement strand
GGTCCCGACGGCCACCGGTCCGCACAGCGGTGGACGCCAGCGTCGAGCGCTCCGCGTCCGGACAGGGGTGCCGGACGCCCGTTGTCCCCGGCGCGGAACGGCGCCGGCGAGACGGGACGGTTCGCCCGTACGCCGCCCGGTTTGACCCTCCCCGCCGCGGGGCCGTAGTCTTGTCCCTCGGTGTTCGCGGCGCCGTTTTCGCTGCGCGCGAGC
>NZ_CANG01000234.1:0-220 GCF_000309315.1 Sedimentibacter sp. B4 | reverse complement strand
TACCCTCGATTCGCTCACCGTGGACGTCACCTGGAGCCCCGCCCTGGAGGTGGATCAGGTGATCACCGGTTCGAGCGGTCGCTGGGACTACACCCTGGTCGCTCCCGGCCATCTGCGCCTGACCCGCTCGGGTGCCCTGGACACGCGAGGGTTCAACCCGGAGCCGGAGATCCTGCTGACCAAGCCGGCGACGGCCCAGAACGTGTCGGTCACCTTCACC
>NZ_CANG01000235.1:0-231 GCF_000309315.1 Sedimentibacter sp. B4 | reverse complement strand
GCCCCGGTAGACCCCTTTGGCGACGGAGGGGAGCTCGGAGAGGTAGACCAGCAGGAAGCGCGTCTCCACCGGTTGCACGGGGGTGAGCGTGAACGTCTTCGGCGCATCCTTCGCCGCCGCCATGGACTCCCACTGCTCGACGGACTTCATCGGTGCGGTCTTCGCCGGCTTGGCCGGCACCCGCAGTTCGACCGTGGCTCCGGCGTCCTCCATGGTGATCTGGACGCTCGA
>NZ_CANG01000236.1:0-234 GCF_000309315.1 Sedimentibacter sp. B4 | reverse complement strand
TTAGCGCCGGACGGTGTCGATCAGCTCGACGACCGAACCGGCGGTCGCGATCTCGTCGTCGAGGATGATCGCGTCCTTGCCGCCGACCTTGCCGACGATGGCATCGATCACGACCTTGTCGTCGGCCTGGCGCCGCTTCGAGCCGGCAGCCATCGGGACGCCGAGCATCCGGGCGAACCGGTTGGCGTCCTTGGCGTTGCCGAAGTCGGGGGAGATCACGACCGTGTTCGACAA
>NZ_CANG01000237.1:0-443 GCF_000309315.1 Sedimentibacter sp. B4 | reverse complement strand
TGGTGCGCCCCTGGTCGAAGTCCATGGCCTGGGTGCGCTGCGCGTCCGTCCACGCCGGTTCGAGCGGGCGGTAGTCGAATCCAGCGTCGCGGACCAGCGAGACGTAGTCGGTCTCGTACCCCATGAACACCGGACGAAGGCCAGCGGGCAGCGCCCGCGCCACCTGGATCATCCGGGTGGTCTCGGCGAGGTTGAAGGTGACCGGGAATGACGTCGCGGAGGGCGAAGGCGATCGGCTTCGTGTCGAAGACCACGGCGTGGGGGAGGGCCGGCGGGGGAGGCGCACCAGTCCGAGGTAGTGCTCGTAGAACGCCTGCGAGGTGGCGAGGTCGCGGGCCTGGAGTGAGATGAAGTCGGGGCCGGTGGCGGGCATGAGGTTTCTCCTTTGCATGTCAGTTTTCTGACATAGCGACTATATGTCAGAATACTGACATGGGTCAAGA
>NZ_CANG01000238.1:0-241 GCF_000309315.1 Sedimentibacter sp. B4 | reverse complement strand
GCGGGCGTCGATGGAGGCCAGGTCGACACGATCGATGACGGCCTCGTAGTCCGCGATCACCGCGTCCGGGTCATCCCCGCCGAAGTCCACGCCCAGCTCGGCCTGCGCCCGCAGCACCGCCAGCCACAGCCTCCGTTCGGCGACGATCTTCGCCTCCGGCGACCAGATCTCCCGCATCGCCGCGGACGCGTACCGGGTGGCCAGGACGTCGGGAATCATGCGTGGGCCTCCTGGCCGAAAA
>NZ_CANG01000239.1:0-604 GCF_000309315.1 Sedimentibacter sp. B4 | reverse complement strand
TTGTAGGTCTCGCCCTCCTGGATGCCGAACACGATGCAGAACATCGCCACGGCCCACAGGAGCACTCCCGGCAGGTCGAACTGGTGGGTGTGGGTCTCCAGGTCGGGGACCAGTCGCCAGGCGAGGATGAAGCCGATCACCCCGATCGGCAGGTTCACGAAGAAGATCCACTCCCAGCCGAGGCTGTCCACGATGAAGCCACCGAGGATCGGCCCGACCAGGGTGGCGACGGCGGCGGTTGCGCCCCACAGGCTCATCGCCTGACCGCGCCCGGTCGGCGGGAAGGTTCGGGTGATCACCGACATCGTCTGCGGAGTGAGCAGCGACGCGCCGAGCCCCTGCACGGCCCGCGCGGCGATCAGCATGCTGATCGACCCCGCGAACCCGCACCAGGCCGAGGAGAGAGTGAAGACCACGAGCCCGATCAGGTAGATCCGCTTCGGCCCGAACCGGTCGCCGAGCCGGCCCGTGACCAGCAGCGGCACGGCGTAGGTGAGCAGGTAGGCGCTCGTGACCCAGATCACCGAGTTGATGTCGGCGTTCAGGCCGGCCATGATCCGGGGATTCGCCACGGAGACGATCGTCGTGTCCATCAGGATCATGA
>NZ_CANG01000240.1:0-259 GCF_000309315.1 Sedimentibacter sp. B4 | reverse complement strand
GGATCTTCACCCACTTCCCGCCCGTCGACACCTACAACGCGTCGCTGTCGGCCGAGGAGCTGCTCCGCTCCGAGCGCACGTTCGCGGAAAGAGGCGCGGCCACCGTCTCCCTGGCACCCTTCGGGTACGGCGACGGGGGTGGCGGGCCAACGCGCGAGATGCTTCAGTCGGCGCGCCGGTTCGCCGACATCGAGGGCGCGCCGAGGGTCGAGCTGTCCACCCCGCAGCGGTTCTTCGAGGAGGCGATCTCCGAATACCC
>NZ_CANG01000241.1:0-375 GCF_000309315.1 Sedimentibacter sp. B4 | reverse complement strand
TCGACCGGATCAGCATGCAGATCGACCCGGTCTTCGGCACCGAGGACCAGTTCCGGGAGATGTGCGCGAACGCGGCACGCCGGCACGGCACCATCATCGACGACATCGTGCCGGGCCACACCGGCAAGGGCGCGGACTTCCGGCTGGCCGAGCTGAACTACCTGGACTACCCGGGGATCTACCACATGATCGACATCCCGGAGGAGGCGTGGGACCTGCTGCCCGACGTCCCGGAGGGGCGGGACTCGGTAAACCTTGACCCGGCGACCGAGCAGCGGCTGGCCGAGGCCGGCTACATCATCGGGGCGCTGCAGCGGGTGATCTTCTACGAGCCCGGGGTGAAGGAGACGAACTGGTCGGTCACTCCCCCGATCT
>NZ_CANG01000242.1:0-238 GCF_000309315.1 Sedimentibacter sp. B4 | reverse complement strand
TCGCCAGCGCGATCGCCACCGCCACCGCCGCGGCAACCACCACCGCCACCAGGAGCGAGATCCACATGGCGGACCGGAAGGCGATCTCCGCGTGGTAGAGGTCGTCGGAGCTGTCCAGCGGGCCGTTCTCCACCAGGTAGTAGTCGAACAGCCCGGGCGCGACGCCGCCCATCACGGCGGCGACCGTGGCGAGGAGGACGAGGCCGACGACCACCTCGCCAATCAGCAGCCGCCCGTA
>NZ_CANG01000243.1:0-241 GCF_000309315.1 Sedimentibacter sp. B4 | reverse complement strand
ACGTGGTGATGACCACGTCCTCACTGGTCCGGCACGGCGCCAGCTACGCCCGCAGGCTGATCGACGGGCTCGACGACTGGATGCTGCGCAAGGAGTTCGGCTCGGTCGCCGACTTCCGCGGCCTGCTCGCCGTCCCCGCCGACACCGACCCCACGGCGAGCGCCCGGGCCGGTTACGTCTCCGCCCTCGAGCGGGCGAAGTCCACCTACGGTTCGCTGCGCGGCTGAGCCTGGACCGGATA
>NZ_CANG01000244.1:0-732 GCF_000309315.1 Sedimentibacter sp. B4 | reverse complement strand
TAGTTCATGAAGGTGCGGCGCTACAGCCACGTGATGCACCTCGAAGCGGCCGTTCAGGGCACCCTCGCGCCGGGCCGCACAGCGCTGGACGCCACCTTGAGCTGCTTCCTGCGGCACCCTGTCCGGTGCGCCGAAGGTGAGGGCGATGGAGATCATCGACCGCCTGGAGGTGTCGCGCCGAGGGCTGTACGGGGGAGTGGTGGGGTACTTCGACTTCGCCGGCGACTCCGACACCGCGATTGCGATCCGCACGGCCCTGCTGGCCGGGGGAGTCGCCTACGTGCAGGCGGGCGCGGGGGTGGGTGGCGGACTCGGTGCCCCGCCAACGAGGATGCCGAGAGCCGCAACAAGGCTGCCGCCGTGCTCGATGCGGTGGCCGAGGCGGGCGCGTTGCTGCGGCTGGAGCGCCCGGGTTCCTGAGAAGTCAATAAGGAATGACCAGCAATCCTCGGTAGCTGGGGTAGCGGTGTTCGCGCCCAACAGCCAATATGGGGACTTGTTTGGTTTTGTTGTTCACCAACCGCCGCAGCCACAGCCTGACTCGAGGGAGCGATGCATGATCGAAAGCGCTGACCGGGCCACGCGCACTGTCGCCAAGGACTATCACCACGGCCGTACCCCCGCGGCCTGGGCCGGCAGCATCATTGCCGCGATTGCGTTCACCTTGGGGGCCGTTGCGTTCGTGCTCGGGCCGAACTGGACCCTGATCTGGGTGGCCAGTGTGCTCCTGAA
>NZ_CANG01000245.1:0-237 GCF_000309315.1 Sedimentibacter sp. B4 | reverse complement strand
TACCTACTTCTAGGTACAGAGACAACCTTGTGAGACGGGCCGGCGCCCCTACGCTGGACGCATGACCCTCGGCTACCTCCCTGAGACCACTGACCGCGCACAGGCGGACGCGCTGCCCGGCCTCACCGTGATCCAGTTCGGCACCAACTGGTGCGGGTACTGCCGGGCGGCCGAGCCCCACATCGAACGCGCTCTGGCCGAGGTGGACGGGCTCGCCCGGATCAAGGTCGAGGACGG
>NZ_CANG01000246.1:0-208 GCF_000309315.1 Sedimentibacter sp. B4 | reverse complement strand
TGAGGCGTCCATCGTCGCTGACCAGGAGTGTTGCGACACGCGGGCGGCAGCGCGGGAAGCCGGCGTCGGCAAGGGTGGACGCGAACCGCTCGACGAACCTACCGATCTCTGCCTCGCGCACCGGACCCCTTCGCCTTCGACTGCGAACGGTGGAAGTATCGCAGAAACATAAACCTTCAGTAAATCCTGAAAGTTCGTGTAGATTGGC
>NZ_CANG01000247.1:0-357 GCF_000309315.1 Sedimentibacter sp. B4 | reverse complement strand
TTGCAGGATTGCTGACGTTCGCACGGGAGCCCGACGGTGCAATGTTCGCCTCGCCCGCCGCGGCGTTGGGTGAGCTCATGGAGCGGATACGCGAGGCCTGGCACGGACCGCTCGCCACGACCGGACGCCGAATACAGATAAGGGTGCCGGCCGATCTTGCTGATGCCCAAGTCCCGGCCGGACTTGCAGAACAGATCCTCGGCGTCCTGATCGACAACGCTGCCACGCACGGCGCAGGGATGGTCACGATCGACACGAGAGACCTCGGAGAAGCAATAGCCATCGACGTGAAGGACGAAGGCATGCAAACCCGGCCCGAAAGAGACCTGTTCAACGGACACGAGCAGGTGCAGCCAC
>NZ_CANG01000248.1:0-385 GCF_000309315.1 Sedimentibacter sp. B4 | reverse complement strand
CAGCGTGATGCCGTAGTTGCGGATGTTCGCGACGATCGTGGCCGCAGCCAGCGAGACGCCGAGGACGCCGGTCATGTACGGCGTCGTGTAGGTGACGCCGGTGTAGTAGAAGTACACGAAGAACAGCGAGATGGCCGCGATCCACACGACCGGGTCGCGGAAGGCCTTGGTGAACTCGTCGAGGTTGAAGCCGACGCCGGTCTTGATCTCGCCGGCGAACTTCGGGATGAAGATCAGCGAAAGGATGCCCAGGATCAGGATCACCGCGGACAGGAAGTAGAGGTAGATCGAGACGCCCAGGCCCAGGTTCTCGCCCACGGCGGCGACGATGGCGGTCGAGACCAGGCCGATCAGCAGTCCGGCGATCCCGTAGAAGCCGTAGGAC
>NZ_CANG01000249.1:0-241 GCF_000309315.1 Sedimentibacter sp. B4 | reverse complement strand
AGGCGCTCAACGCCGGCCTGCGGGAGGCGCTCTCCAGCGATGACAAGGTGCTGCTCTACGGCGAGGACATCGGAGCGCTCGGCGGCGTGTTCCGGATCACCGAGGGCCTGCAGGCCACCTTCGGCACCGACCGGGTGATCGACAGCCCGCTGGCCGAGTCCGGCATCGTCGGGACGGCGGTGGGTCTCGCGCTGCGCGGCTATCGTCCCGTCGTCGAGATCCAGTTCGACGGCTTCGTCTA
>NZ_CANG01000250.1:0-218 GCF_000309315.1 Sedimentibacter sp. B4 | reverse complement strand
TCATCCTCGACGAGCAGCACCGTCACGGGCTTGGGGCGGTGGGGATCGGGCACATCCGGAGCCTAGTCCCCGGCTTGTGGTTGGCGTCTTGCCTCAGGTCTCGCGTAGTTCCTCCACCGGTGGACGGTTGCTCAGCCGAGCGCTGAGGAGCGAGCCGGCGACGAGCGACGCCACGACGCACGCGGCCATCACGCCGACATAGAGCCACGGGACCGGAA
>NZ_CANG01000251.1:0-529 GCF_000309315.1 Sedimentibacter sp. B4 | reverse complement strand
ACATGCGCCAGTCCACGAGGTTGCGGGGCACGGTTAGTTGACTAGTTACAGTCTGCATTCCGAGCTCTTCGATCGGCATGTCTTGCATGGCAGCGACAGCGGCGCCTCGGAGGTCGTTGAGGCCGAACGTCTGGGCTTCGCTCGCAGCACGCTGCAGCCAGTGAAGTCGGACGAGTCCCTCGGCCTCCTGAGCAATGCTGAGGTATCCCTCCACGAAAGAGCGGTGGGCGCCAAGACGCTCGAGGTCGGTCTCCGCCAACTTCACTCGAAGCTCATGAATGAAGTCGACAACCAGGTCGGATTGGCCATGACCGCCTTGCAATGCATCAACCAGACCCCGCACCTCGTCTCTCTCGGGATGTGCGAACGGTCCGGTTCGGGGAGGGATCGCGAGCGGCTCCAGGCACTGAAACAGCACGTGGGTGAGGCCTTCCGTCACCGCCGCGAGCGCCATGTCCCATAGTTCTTGGCGGACGAGCGTCTCAACTGGAAGCGCGAACTGGCGGGCGAGGCTGGAGGCACGGCGCAA
>NZ_CANG01000252.1:0-584 GCF_000309315.1 Sedimentibacter sp. B4 | reverse complement strand
TCGTTTGTATTCATACTTCCGCTGCCCTGTGAACCAGACTGATTAGCGTTTTGGAAAATCATATTCTGTGAAGAGCTGCTTTGTTGTCCTTGTGACTGCATGCCTTTAGATTGCATCCCACCGGACTGTTGCTGACCTCCGCTTTGCTGTCCTACAGCAGGCATCTGTCCTTTAAGAAGCTGGTCAATTGTATTGTAATGTTCTTGTTCAATTTGACCATTCTGCTTAAAAATGTTTTTAAGATTAGGGTCTGAGGCTAAATTGGCATAATTAGCATACTTCTGAATACAAAGTTTTTCATGGTTTTTCTGGTCTTCAAGCAAATATCTTTCTTTTGTTGAAAAATTCATATAAACACCTCCTACAATATTATTTTCAAAACAACAAAATATATCCCTTAAATGACCGAATTTTTAAAAAATCAAATTTTATATTTTAAAAAAGGTTGTGTAATGCTTAAAAAGTATTATAATGTTATCAGCATGCTGGAAATATTTGCTTAATACTTTATTAGGAGATAGTTATGAAATACACCGTTGATAAATCAGTATTTGAACTGAACAAAGAGATTAAGTTTGGAATTT
>NZ_CANG01000253.1:0-206 GCF_000309315.1 Sedimentibacter sp. B4 | reverse complement strand
CGGCTGGTGGATGGTACCCAGTCGCTGGTCAATCCGGTCGAGCTGGTGGTGCGTCAGTCCGGCTGAACCGGCGTGCCGAGGTCGGGTCCGTTCCAGGGAGTGTGGACGACGATCGAGCTGACCCGATTCGACCGGGAGAAGACCTCGCGTGAAAGATCCGTCGGCAGGACCGTCCCCGGCAGCCGCTGGCTACTGCCGTCGCTGAA
>NZ_CANG01000254.1:0-358 GCF_000309315.1 Sedimentibacter sp. B4 | reverse complement strand
GCCCCGACTGCCCTGTCGACTCGCTCGACCCTGACACGATCGCCTCGCCGCCGACGCACGGCCTGCCAGCGCTGACTAGATGGCCGGCCGGCTTCTGGGGGTTGCTCTGTGACCGGCGCACGCTCTTCTTGCACGCACGGCAGGTCACGAGAGACCCAGCCGTTGATGGCTTGGCGTCGCGCTCCTTCACGAGGTCATCCTGCACCCGGTCCCTACGATCCATCCTCGAATCCGCCACCCGAGCTGACTCCACCGCTCAGAAATCGCGGCCAACGATTCACAGGACGTCCCCCTGATCAGCCCAACTCTCAGGCCACGACCTTCCTCATGTGGCACACACCCTCGGCATTGCCGGAAC
>NZ_CANG01000255.1:0-236 GCF_000309315.1 Sedimentibacter sp. B4 | reverse complement strand
GCCAGTTCACCAGCAGCGGCTGGCCCGTCCACCCTGCGCCCGCCCAGTGCGAATTCTCCGCGTAGACGTCGCCGGTGTCCTGCGTCCAGACGACCTGCATCTTCTTCTGGCTCACGTCGGTGGTGCCGTACACGGGGGCGTCACGGTAGTTGTTGCCACGGAACGTGAGCACGCCGGGGATCTTCGTGTACGTGGACGAATCGCCGAACGCCACGGGCTGGCTCGGGTCGTAGTTC
>NZ_CANG01000256.1:0-417 GCF_000309315.1 Sedimentibacter sp. B4 | reverse complement strand
CCCGGGTGCGAGCGCATCCCGACGCCCACCACGGACACCTTGCCGACGTGGTCGTCGAAGATCACGTCCACGAAGCCGATCCGCTCCCGGGCGGCCTGCAGTGCGGCGATCGCCTTCGGGCCGTCGGCCTGGGCGAGGGTGAACGAGATGTCGGTGGCCTCCTCGTGTTCCCGAGAGACGTTCTGCACGATCATGTCGATGTTCACGTCCGCGTCCGCGACCACGCTGAAGATGTCCGCGGCCTCGCCCACCCGGTCCGGCACACCGACGATTGTGATCTTGGCCTCGCTGCGGTCGTGCGCGATGCCCTCGATCAGCGGCTGCTCCATGCCACCCTCCTCGTAGTCGATGTCCTTCACCCAGGTGCCCGGCTTGTCCGAGAACGACGAGCGGACGTGCACCGGCACGTGCTCCCTG
>NZ_CANG01000257.1:0-253 GCF_000309315.1 Sedimentibacter sp. B4 | reverse complement strand
TACGTGATCGTGGTGACCGTGTTCGCGCTCAGCCAGATCCCGGCGATCAAGAGCTGGCTGGCCAGCACGTTCACGTTCGTCTTCAACTGGCCCGGCCTGCAGTCGGCGAACTTCGCGAAGGACGCAAGGGGGCGGTCGTGCCCCAGGCGCTCGACTTCTGCGGGATCGTCACCGCCGGTCAGGCCAAGGCAGGGACGCTGACCAGCTGCAGCCTCGGGCAGGTGAACCTGTACTCGGTGCTCGCCACCGGAAC
>NZ_CANG01000258.1:0-241 GCF_000309315.1 Sedimentibacter sp. B4 | reverse complement strand
CCATCACGCTCTCCGACCTGTCTGCGCTCTCCACGACCACGGTGTTCGCGCTCAGGCTGAACTACTCGGGGACGGCGTCGTTCTACAAGAGCGGCTCCAAGGCACCGAGCCTTCAGCTGATCACGACGGACACGACGACGTCTACGGCGGGCGACCCCGGCACGTCGGGTGGTCCCGGAGTGCCCAGTGGCACCAGCTTGACGAAGGTCACTGGTGACCTGACCATCACGCGGGACGGCTA
>NZ_CANG01000259.1:0-335 GCF_000309315.1 Sedimentibacter sp. B4 | reverse complement strand
TCCCGTGGCTGCGAACGCCGACCTGCTCACCGGGGTGCTGCGGCAACGACTGGGCTTCACCGGCGTTGTCGTGTCGGACTACTTCTCGGTCGGCTTCCTGCAGGTGATGCACGCCGTCGCTGCCGACCGCGGCGAGGCCGCAGCCCTGGCCCTGGTCGCCGGCATCGACGTGGAACTGCCCAACGGCGACGCCTACCTGGCCCCGCTCGCGGAACGGATCCGCGACGGACGGCTCGAAGAGGCCTGGGTGGATCGCGCCCTGCTGCGCGTCCTCGCTCAGAAGGAGGAACTCGGCCTCCTGGACGCGGACGCCTACGCCGGCGAGCCGCCCGCCT
>NZ_CANG01000260.1:0-236 GCF_000309315.1 Sedimentibacter sp. B4 | reverse complement strand
GATCAAAGTCGGCACGATCAAGCGCGCGAAGGGCCTCGAGTTCAAGCAGGTACTCATCCCCGACATCCGGCGCGAGCACACGATCACCCAGCCTCCGACTGACGACACCGATCGCGAGCGCTGGGACCTCACCCGGCGCGAGCTCTACGTCGCCATGACCAGGGCACGAGACGGGCTCTGGGTCGGCATCTCGAACTGAGACGACCCAGATTGCAGATCGGAGATGTAGCAAGGTG